>JAIRMK010000071.1 GCA_031258755.1 Prevotellaceae bacterium | reverse complement strand
TCAACCTGTTTATGGACTACGAAACTTTTGGCGAGCATCAAGGTGTGGAAACCGGAATTTTTGCATTCCTGCAGCATCTCCCTGCGCGGGTATTTTCTCACTCGAACTTCGAATTCCTCACTCCGGCCGACGTTGTAGCGAAACATCAACCGGTTGCTCCGTTACACGTTCCTTATGCAATTTCATGGGCCGATGAAGAACGCGACCTCAGCGCATGGCTCGGAAATGAACTCCAAAACGAGGCTTTTGACCAGTTATACCGCCTCGAAGAAAAAATAAATGCACATAATGAAAAAAATTTATGGCACGATTTTCGGAACCTTCAAGCTTCGGATCACTTCTATTATATGTGCACCAAATTCTTCTCAGATGGCGCGGTACACAAGTACTTCACGCCATACGACACCCCTTATGAAGCATTCATAAATTACATGAATGTGCTGAGTGATTTCATTACACGTGTTGAAAAACCTGTTGAAAAAGAATTGATAAAAAATAGGAAGTCAGTAAAAAAATTACTAACATTGCAGTCTGAAATGGTACGTGAAGAAAAAATAACAAAAGAAAAACCAATAACTAAAACAGTAAATACAACTTTTATGAAAAAAACAACTTTAAGTGCATTGGCAGCAGAAGGTCCTCTGCCAGGCGTAACAGGCGAAAAACCTGAAGCAAAAAAGACAGCTAAAAAAGCTGCTCCGAAGAAAAAGGTAGCCGCTAAAAAAGCTGCTCCGAAGAAAAAGGTAGTCGCTAAGAAAGCTGCTCCGAAGAAAAAGGTAGTCGCTAAAAAAGCTGCTCCGAAGAAAAAGGTAGTCGCTAAGAAAGCTGCTCCGAAGAAAGTAGTCGCTAAGAAAGCTGCTCCGAAGAAAGTAGTCGCTAAGAAAGTTGCTCCGAAGAAAGTAGTCGCTAAAAAGGCTGCTCCGAAGAAAGCTGCTCCGAAGAAAAAATAATGCGCTACGAGCATTTGCTAATAGAGGCCGTCCGAAAGGATGGCCTCTATTGCTTTTAATAATATGCTTATCCACTTACACCGGATCCACATCGGCCACAAACTCAAGGCCGCTCCACCCCTGCCGGGCGTGGAGTTGTTCGAATTGCCGCGTCAGCGTAGCTTTCAGCTCCGGAAGGTTGTCCTGCCGGCCGGCGCGTATCCAAAAAGAAAGAATGTGTTTTTGCTGTATGCGCGGCACCACCGGCGGGAACGGGCCAAGCAGGCGATGTCCCAACAGCGCTCCGGCGTGCTCTTTGAACAAGGCCGCAGCTTGTTGCAACACGGCTTCATTCGTGTGTTTCATGTTCACCCCTATCAGGCGGACGTATGGCGGAAAAGAAAACTCATGCCGCTCGAGCAGTTGCAGGTTGAAGCAGGCGAGGTAATCGTGCTGTTGCACAAAACGGATAACAGGGTTGTCGGGTTGCGTGGTTTGAATTAACACCCGCCCCCGCCGTTCCTTGCGCCCCGCGCGGCCACTCACCTGTGCGAGCAACTGAAAACTGCGCTCGTGCGCCCGGAAATCAGGAAAATTAAGCAGGTTGTCGGCATTTAAAATTCCCACCAGACTCACCCGGCCGAAGTCAAGTCCTTTGGTCACCATTTGCGTGCCGACAAGTATGTCCTTCTGTCCTGTTTCAAATTCATGGATGATGCGCCGGAAGGCATGTTTAGCCCGCGTGGTGTCCAAGTCAAGCCGGGCAAGCCGGGCATCCGGAAAAAATTGTTGCAGCTCTTCTTCTATTTTCTCCGTGCCGAAACCCTTCATTTGTATATTGGCGCTGCCACACGCGCCGCAATGACCCTGCAGGCGCTCGGTATAACCGCAGTAATGACATATCAGCGCATGCTGTTGTTTATGGTAAGTGAGGCTTACACTGCAATGCTTGCACTGCGGGATGTGGCCGCAATCGGCACATTGAACGAAAGGCGAAAATCCCCGTCGGTTTTGGAATAAAATAACCTGCTCTTTCTTCTCCAAAGCCTCTTCGATAGCCGTAAGCAGCGGTTGCGAAAACAATCCGTTCATCCGCTTTTTCTTCCGCATGGAGATGCTGTCGATTACCTCGATGGCGGGCAACGGCACGGGGTGGAAGCGTTCCGAGAGGGTTACCAAACCGAACTTGCCCGACTTGGCATTGTAGTAAGTTTCAACGGCAGGCGTGGCCGTGCCCAACAGCACCTTCGCGCCATGCTGTGCGGCAAGCATAATGGCCGTATCGCGGGCATGATAGCGCGGCGCAGGATCAAGCTGCTTGAAGGAGGCTTCGTGCTCCTCGTCCACAATCACCAGTCCGAGTTTGGCAAACGGCAACAGCACCGCCGAACGTGCGCCCACAATAATTTGCAGGGGCGGATATGCTGAAGGATAAGCGTTATTAGCACTTATCATCGTATATATTTCCACCCGCTCCTCGTCGCTGTATTTTGAATGGTAAACGCCCACGATATTTCCAAAAAGCTGCTGCAAGCGTCCAATCAATTGTGTAGTGAGGGCTATTTCGGGAACCAGATACAGCACCTGGTTACCCCGCTCCAGCTCCGCAGCCATGAGCGAAGCGTAAATTTCCGTTTTACCCGACGCCGTAACGCCATGCAGCAACACCACCTCTTTCGCCTGCCACTGTTTTTTTATTTCTTCGTAAGCCGCTTGCTGGGCAGCCGACAGCGCCGGCATGTTTTTCGTGGCCACAGCCGAACGGTCAAGGCGACCCACTTCACACTGTTCCACTTCAAAAATATGTTTTTCCACACAGGCATTAAACGTCGCGGCCGATGCGCCACTGCTATTCATCAACATTTTCTTGGGCAGCGTAGCGTCTATCGCACCGTTTATCAAATCCAAAAAATCAAGCAACAGTTTTTCCTGCTTCCCGGCGCGTCCCAATGTGTTCAGTGTTTTTTCCAAAAGCGCGTCGCTTCTCACGCTTTCATGCAGGCGGACAAAAGTCTCCGTCCGCGGCTTGTAAGTGGTGCGCAAACCGTTGGGCAGCGCGGCCATCATCACTTCGCCCATGGTACACATGTAGTAGGACGCTATCCATTTCCACAGTTCAAGTTGCTTTGCCGTAACCACCGGCATAAGGTCTATCACGTGGCGGAGTGGTTTCACGACAAAGCCTCGTGGCGCCTCATCCTGCAAAGAGTAAACCAGGGCGCGGTAATGTTTTCGCCCCACTTCCACTTCCACCCGCATACCCGGCCACACTTTACCCGAAAAGTCTTCGGGCACCGCATAGGTGAGTAATTGCGGCAGGGCAAGCGGTAAAATCACATTCACATATTCCATAGCGGCAAATTTAAAAGATGATGCCCGCACGTATGCCGAAATTTTGCTGTATGATTTTCATATCATTTGTAATGCCGGTCATACTTCGCATGCAGGAAGGCCCCAAGTGAAGGTACACATCCTGCCCGATGTGGTATTGCAGGCTGAGCGTGGCCTGGTAGAAAGGGGAGAAAGTCCGCACAACACTTAAACTTCCCACATCGTCGCCCCACGTAACGCTTCCATCAATATGCAGCGCCGCCGCCACGCCGAGTTGAAGATTTACCTGCATATTGCGTTTTAGCGGCGTAGTCAGCGCAATGCCAAGCGGCGCCGCGAGGTATTGAAAGCGGCAAACAATATCGTCTGCAAGCGCGTTGGCATTGTCATCTATCAGGCGAATGCGTCCGCCATTATTCAGCAAACTCAAACCGAAATACACCCCAAACCATTGTTTGATATATTTCAACGATTGCAGGTTGATGTTAATTCCAAACCGCGTGAGGCCGCGTTCATGCGGCACTTCAGGATTAAGCATGCCCCACGCGGGCTCTATGGAAAAACCGAAATACATGCGTCGTGTATCTTGCGCTTGCAGGGTATGCCCCACTAAAAGTACAAACAGCAGGAGAAATGCGCCCTTGATTATTGCATTCATCTACATCACAAAATGACTGCTTATCGACTGGTAATTATAGACCTTGTCAATGACATCGGCAAACAATTCGGCAATAGAAAGCACTTTGATTTTTGAAGTATCCACATCTCTATCCGGACGTAGCGGAAGCGTATCGGTTACGATGACTTCCTTGATGCACGAGCGTGCAATGCGTTCGTAGGCCGGTCCTGAGAGCACGGCATGCGTGGCCATGACCCGGACACTCAGCGCCCCTCTTTCCATCAGCATGTCGGCCGCTTTGGAAACCGTTCCCGCAGTATCCACCATGTCGTCAAGAATAAGAATGTTACGGCCTTCCACATCGCCAATGGCGGTCATCTCGCCCACCACATTTGCTTTTTCACGCGACTTGTGACAAATAATCATCGGACATTCCAACAGGCGGGCGTAGGCATTCACCCGCTTCGCTCCGCCCATGTCGGGCGCCGCCACCGAGAGGTTTTCGATTTTCAGGTTTTTGACGTAAGGAAGAAATACCATGCTTGCGAAGATGTGATCGACCGGGAAATCAAAAAACCCCTGTATCTGGTCGGCGTGCAGGTCGGCGGTCATCACCCTGTCGCAGCCCGCAGCAGCCAACAAGTTGGCCACCATCTTAGCGCCAATCGACACGCGCGGCCGGTCTTTCCGGTCTTGTCGCGCCCAACCGAAATAAGGGATTACGGCAATTACTTTATAGGCCGAAGCCCGACGCGCCGCATCAATCATCAGCAACAGCTCAAACAAGTTATCTACCGGCGGAAATGTCGATTGCACAATGAAAACCGTACAACCCCGCACACTTTCGTCGAATGCGGGTTGAAATTCGCCGTCGCTGAATTCCGTAACCAACGATTTGCCCAACTCCGTACCCAGCGCCTTAACAATGCGTTCGGCCAGGTAACGTGAGGAACGACAGGAAAAAATTTTGATTTGATGTTCGGAGGGATGCATGTCACAATAATTTATGCAAATATACCAAAACAAATTGGAATTACAAAAAACCGCTCACTCTCGCGGGTGATTTACGATTTTTGATTGACGACTTACGATTTCTGATTGACGATTTAATTTTCAACTTTCAACTCTTTCGGGAATTTCCTTGTCCGAGCGGGGATTAATAAGCATTAACCCCGGAATATTCGTGAAGTCGCTGTCGCTCGTGATAAGCGTAAGACAATGTATGATGGCAGTTGCCGCAATAATAGCGTCTGGCGTTTTAATTTTTTTGCTTCGCCGGATTTGAACACAACGCTCCACCACTTTTTGGGAAATGCCCAATACATGGGAATTATCAATAAATTCCTTTATAATGGATTCATTTACTTCCGAACTGTGCCACGAAAGCGCTTCTATGACTGTAATGACAGAAATATTAGGCGTTAGGTCAATAACCTCCGACACAAAATTCATTGCCTTGTTAGAATACTGTCCGGCGAAAAAATCCGATATTACATTGTTATCTATCAGATATTGTTCCATTCCTCACGCATAAGTTGAGTGTGTTCCTTGAAACTTTTACCGGCATCTTTTGAGAAAACGCCTCTATATTTATCCGATAGCCTGATTTTTGACTTGGAACCGAAAAAATTATTCATGGTTTTTCCGCGTTGACGTTCCAATTCATCCAATGCAAGAAATGTAACTTCAACAGGCTTGCCGATGTATGCTTCCGGAATGGTTAAGTGGATATCCGTGTGTTCCGGCGTAAGGATAGTGCGTACCATAATGACATATTTTTCCCGCAAATATACGCAAAATATTTAAAATTGTTCATTGAGTTGTGACTTCTGTCCGTTTCCGACAGAAATGTATAGAGTGAGGTGTGACTTCCGTCCGTTTCCGACAGAAATGTATAGAGTGAGGTGTGACTTCTGTCCGTTTCCGACAGAAATGTGTAGAATGAGGTGTGACTTCCGTCCGTTTCCGACAGAAATGGGCGGCAAATAATTATCTTTTTGCTACATTTGTGCTTTTTCAGCCGGGGGGGTGAGGAAATGCGGAATGGGAAATACCGTTCTCCATAGGATTTTTTTAAACAACAAAAAAAACTTACCTTTGTGGAAATTTGGTAATTTATAACGTTATGCCATTCCGAATCAGTTTTTTTAAGACGCCAAAACATAAGGTATTTAATTATACGCCCCGCTACTGGGACCCCGAGAAAGAAGCCAGAGAAACACGCAACAAAAAACCACAGCCATTGCTCGCCCGCGGTTGTTTTCAGGAAATACGGCAACGGAGTCACAAACGAAATTCTATGGGCACAGCAGGCCGTATTATTTTTCTTGTCAGCGTGGCCGCGTTGTTGATGGCCGCCCTTTATTTTTCAAAATTCATAGAAATCGTTTTACAAAAAGTGGCCGGATGATTCAACTGCTTCCCGATTATATTGCCAACCAAATTGCGGCGGGTGAAGTTGTACAACGCCCTGCCTCCGTAGTGAAAGAGCTGCTTGAAAACGCCATCGACGCCGGCGCCACATCCATCACTGTGGTGGTGAGCGACGCCGGAAGCACACTTATACAAATAACCGACAACGGCTGCGGCATGAGCCCGTCCGACGCCCGCATGTCCTTTGAACGGCACGCCACTTCAAAAATTCAACACATTGATGATTTACACTCCCTGCACACGTTCGGGTTTCGCGGTGAAGCGCTGGCGTCCATTGCCGCTGTGGCCGAGATAACCATGATGACCCGCCGCGCCGACGACGAGGTAGGCACGCAAGTGCATCTCATGGCCGGCGAACCGGCGCAACAAACGCCGGCAGCCGTCCACACAGGCACGTCTATCAGCGTGAAAAATTTGTTTTACAACGTTCCGGCACGCCGGAAATTTCTGAAATCGGAAACGGTAGAACTCAAACATATCGTCAGTGAATTTTTGCGCGTGGCGCTCTGCCGCCCCGAAGTGGAGATGAAACTGTATGACAAAAACAACGAACTTTACCATTTGACGCCGTCCACCCTGCGCCAGCGTATCGTTAATCTCATGGGCAAAAACCTCAATCAGCAACTAATCGACGTGCAGGTGGAAACGTCTATGGTCAATATCCGTGGATTTATCGGGAAACCCGAAAGCGCACGGCGTAATAGCGGAAACCAGTTTTTCTTCGCCAATCGCCGCTATTTCCGCAGCCCCTATTTACAGAAAGCCATTATTTCGGCCTACGACAAGCTCCTTGTACGGTCGCCCGACACGTTTCCCACTTATTTTATTTATTTCGAAATTCCGCCGGCCAACATAGACGTGAATATTCATCCGGCGAAAACAGAAATAAAATTTGCCGACGAGTCGGTGATTTTTCAAATGCTCAACGCGGCCGTGCGCGAAACTTTATCGAAATTCGCCGTAGCGCCATCTATCGACTTTGACACGGCGGGCGCGCCGGAGTTTCCTGTAGTGCGCAAAAATACGCCTGCGCCCGCCGCACCGAAAATTGATATCGACCCGCATTTTAATCCGTTTGAAGAAGAAGAAAAAAAACCCGGCACAGCTTACCACAAAGAAAAACCGATTGATTCGAACTGGAAAAAATTGTACGAAGGATTGGACGCGCCTGCCATCGAGCCATCATCCTGCACCCCTGCAACGGTAAGCCTCTCCTTCATTCAGGTGAAAGGGAAATATTTGCTTACGCCTGTAAAATCGGGGGTGATGCTCATTGATATACGCCGCGCACGGCAACGCATCTACTACGAAGAATATATTCACCGCTTAGCCAATCATCAATACGCTTCGCAACAGCAGGTATTCCCCGAAAGCGTGGAATTGCGCCCCGAAGACTGTCTTTTACTCGAGCCGGTACTGGAAGAATTACGTCTGCTGGGTTACGACATAACGCCGCTCGGCAACCACACCATGGCCATCAACGGACTTCCGCCCGACCTTGCCGGCATCGACATGCAGGAGTGGATACAAATACTTTTGGAAGAATTGCATCACACCGCCGCACAGTTAAAAGAGCGCCGGCAAACCACCCTTGCCGCTTCGCTGGCCAAAACCGCCGCAGGCTATACGGCAGAAACGCTCAAGCCGGAGGAAGCGCAAGCCCTCATCGACCGGCTTTTCGCCTGCGAAACGCCTTCGATATGCCCCGCCGGAAAACCGGTAATGCATATTATTCCCATAGAAGAATTAGATAAAAAATTATTTAAAAATTAAGTGCATGTTAGGTTATAATTCATCCGGTTTTTTTAGTTCGATACCCCCTGTAGTGAAAAACATCATCATCATTAATGTGCTGATGTTGCTGGCTATGTTCATTAGCGAGGAGTTTATGATAGAAAAGTTCGCGCTGTTCTATCCGGCGTCTCCCCTTTTCAAGCCCTATCAGTTTATCACCCATATTTTCATGCACGGCAGTTTTTTTCATCTCTTTTTCAACATGTGGATGTTTTGGATTTTCGGCACCACGCTGGAACAGGTGTGGGGTGGAAAAAAATTTCTCATCTACTACTTGGTTACCGGAGTGGGTGCGGCAGTTTTCCACACCGGCGTCAACTGGCTCGAAAGTTTGTCCTTTAATCAGATAGAATACCACTTCTTGTTGATGACGCCCACCGTAGGCGCATCGGGCGCGGTATTCGGCGTACTGCTGGCATTCGGCATGCTGTTCCCCAACAATGTCATACAAATGCTTTTTCCGCCCATACCCATCAAGGCGAAATGGTTTGTGGTCATTTGCGGCGCGTTCGAACTTGTTTTAGGATTAAGCCAAACCGGCAGCAATATTGCCCACTTCGCCCACATAGGCGGCATGATTTTCGGGTTCATACTCGTTAAATATTGGCAGCGTAAGGGAAGAATGTATTTCTAAGAGCTATGAAAATACTATGGAATATTGTCGGTCTTCTACTCAAAATCCTCAGCGCACTGATGGCTGTGGCGCTGCTGTTATCGTATCTTTCTATCTATATCAATCCTGAAAAAATTTGGATACCGGCGTTCTTCGGATTGTTTTTTCTCCCCCTGTTCCTGTTGAATATACTGATTAGTGCGGTATGGCTTATCGCCAAACAGAAAGCCGCATGGATAAACATTTGTAGCCTCCTCCCCTCGCTGTTTTATCTCCCGCTGTTCATCCAGATACACTTCGATAATTCCGCACCGGCCGACACCTCGCCGCGCATTAAAATCATAAGTTATAACGTGCATCTTTTCGGCCTGCTGGGGAAAGAAAAAAATATGGTTACGTTGCCCGGTATTGTTGAATTTGTGGAAAAGGAAAATCCCGATATTGTATGTTTTCAAGAAATATCGACGTTCGATACCACAAGCGTTAACAGGGCTTTCAGGCAATATCCCTACCATCATTATCACCTTAATTTCCGGAAAAACGGCGCGTTTTTCGGCACTGCCACTTTCAGCCGCTATCGGATAGCGGAAAGCGGAGAATTTACATTCCCCAACACCAGCAACCGGTGTTCGTTCGCCGATATTGTCGTCGAGCAGAAAACCATAAGGGTATATAACACCCACCTGCAATCGGTGCACATCAACCTCGAGAAAACCGCACTGCGCCTGCAACAGGAAGAATTACGCAATGACGAATTACGCGATGTGTCGGGACGGCTGAAGTCGGGATTTATCAAACGCGCCAAACAGGTGAACCAAATCACAGGTCACATGGACACTTCTCCTTTCCCGATTATCGTTTGCGGCGATTTCAACGATACGCCTGTATCTTATACGTACCGGAAGATGAAAGGGGAACGTAACGATTGTTTTACAGAGGCCGGAAATGGTATCATCTCGACTTATAAAAGTTTCTGGCCGGCCTTTCGTATCGATTATATTTTTAGCGACAAACTGTTTGACGTCGCCCATTATAAAATAGAAAAAATGACATTCTCCGACCACTATCCGGTGATTGTAGAACTAAGAATTAAAAATTAAGCATTACTTAAAACTATGCGTATAGGATTTGATGCCAAAAGAGCGTTTAGAAATTTCACGGGCTTGGGGAATTACAGCCGGTCAACCATTTCTATTTTATCCGAACATTACCCCGATAACCAGTATTTTTTATACACCACCTTCTACAAAAAACATCCGTTGCTGACGTTTGCCAACCGTCCCAACATTAATGTGCGGGGACCCGAAGGCATGCTTAAACGCTTGCCTTCCGCGTGGCGCACCTACGGCATGAAAACCGATATTAACTTCGACAAAATAGAATTATTCCATGGCCTCACCGCCGAGCTGCCTGTCGGCATTGCGTCTAAAACACGTACGGTGGTGACCATCCACGACCTTATATTTTTACGTTATCCCGAATATTACAAGCCCATCGACCGGTGGATTTATACCAAAAAATATGCATCGGCCTGCAAACGCGCCGATTTAATTATTGCTATCAGCGAACAGACCAAACAAGAGTTGGTCTCGTTTTTTAATACCGACGAGAAGAAAATCCGGCTGGTGTATCAGGGCTGTGATCCGCAATTCTACCGGATATGTCCCGATACTGAAAAAAAGAAAGTGAAAGCGCTGTACAAGTTGCCCGATGAGTATGTGTTGTATGTCGGCACCATCGAATCACGAAAAAATTTGCTTACCCTCGTAAAAGCATTGCATTTATTGCCGGAGCCGCTTAAATTGGTAGTGGTAGGGAGCCCTACTTCTTACTTCCAACGAATACAGCAATACATTACGGCCAATCATTTAGAAAAGCGTATCGTATTTCTGCATCATACCGTTTTCCATCACTTGCCCGCCATTTACCAACAAGCGCAAACCTTTTGCTGCCCTTCGCTGTTTGAGGGATTTGGTATTCCTTTGCTCGAAGCGCTACATTCAAAAATCCCGGTGGTGGCGGCCAACAGTTCGAGCCTGCCCGAAGCCGGCGGCCCCGACAGTCTATATGTAGAACCGCTCGATGAACAGGGCTTCGCAAAGGCCATCCTGAAAACCATCGACGATAAACCGTTCAGGCAACAAATGATCGACAAAGGCATAAATTATGCACAGCAGTTCAACGAAGAGCACATCGCAAAAAATATATGGAAGGTATATCAGGAATTAGGTTAATAGACGAAATTGTCACGCAAACGCTCGAAGTACTGCAGCGCGGAGGTTTGTTGCTGTATCCCACCGACACGTTGTGGGGCATAGGCTGCGACGCCACCAACGAACAGGCCGTAGAAAAAATATTCGCCCTGAAACAACGCGCCGAAAGCAAAAGCCTCATCCTGTTAGCCGACAGCATGGACATGGTAGAACGGCATGTACAACAAGTGCCCGACATGGCGTATTCCTTAGTAGAAGTAGCCCTACAGCCTTTAACCATTATTTATCCGCAAGCGACAGGTCTTGCCCCCAATGCCGCCGCCGCCGACGGAAGCATCGCCATCCGCGTGGTGCAACACGATTTTTGCAAAGCGTTGTTGCGCCGGTTTAAAAAACCCATTATTTCGACTTCGGCCAATGTGTCGGGCACGCCGGCGCCCGCCACTTTCCGCGACATCGCCGACAGCATAAAACAAGACGTCGATTTCATCGTTCCCGCTCTCATGGACAAGGGCGCCACCGGCAAGCCGTCGTCCATCCTCAAACTCGGCCTTGCGGGCGAGGTGAAGGTGGTACGAAGATAGTTGAGAGTTGAGAGTTGAAAGTTAAGAGTTGATTACCTGTTCGGACGAGGATTTTCCTCGTTCTCCGTTCCCCCTTTTTCCGCTCTCCATTTTCAACTTTCAACTTCAAATTTAGCCCAATGTATCCATACATTGGCGTGCCGACGTCGTCGGGAGAGCAATGTACGCAGACATTGATTCGCCGGAGTGTCCGGCGACGTCCGAACGGGGGGACGCCGCCATTCCTTCGTTCTCCCTTTCCCCCTTTCTTCGGCTGCGCAGCAACTTTATCAACACCTCAACAATTCAACACCTCTTCAACTAATATGTGGATTATCGTTTAAACAACAACTGTCCGGCGCCGACCAATGCGCCGCAAAACGGGGGGGTAGCTTTTATTGTTTTCTATTCAACCATGCACTCGTCTAAAAACCGGAAACATTCCTTATAAAAAATCCGGTTGTTGTCTATTCCCTTAATACCATGACCCAATCCTTCCAATTCGAGGTAATGATGCGGCAAGTTGAGTTGGGTTAATTTACGATCCATCAAACGTGAACCTTCCACATCTACGCGGTTGTCATGATTGCCGTGTATCAGCAACAAGGGGCCCGTTAATTTCTCCGCATGATAAAGCGGCGAACGGTCTATCAGTTTTTCCTTATCGGTAACCGGATTACCGGCTTCCAAAAATGTCCAGTCTGGAATGTTGGAATGAAGATGTTGATAAATAATATCACAAAAGCCGGCCACTGCTATACCGAAACCAAATTTGAAAACACCTTCGTTCCCATTTACTATCCCGGGAAAAGTAGTGAGGCGCATGGTTGCATAGCCGCCATGGCTCATGCCAAAGACGCCGATACGGGCAGGTGGCACTTGATGTTTTTCGGAAATATATTGCGCACAATGGATAATATCAATAATTTCGTTTCCGCCCAAATCTTTATCGTTCATAGCGGCAAAATCCCGCCCGAACTCAGCGCTTCCACGCGGTGCAGGGCTTAGTACGGTAATACCCGCCGCATTGAAAATTTGATATTCTATGTTATAATGATTCATCCCGCCATAAAAAGATTCTATCATGATAATCTCTTTCCCTTTTGGAAGCGGGTTCTTTGGCTTGTATAAATAAGCATGAAGCAGGCGTTGCTTGCCGGTGGCAGGATCAATGTCGAAAGTTGGTATAGACAAGCGTTCCACATCGGAATGAATCAGTTTGGCTTTTAATTCTTCCGGAAGGTCGTATGAAGTTGTTAATTTTATTTGTTTTTTATCGACGGTGGCCTTCACAATTTGAAAAACAACCGTAGCGGAATTGGCCAACAGGCTCACTTCATTATTTTGCGCTGTGCCGATAGATAATGAAAGCGGAGAAGACTGTTCATAGCTTATTTTATCAGTGCGAACATCCAGCAGCAGCATTTTCGTTTCAACAGGATTTCGTTGAAGGAGGAAAAGAGATTTCTCATTTCTGACGGTTACCCAACAAGCATCTTCAATATTCGCAGTAAAATGTGTAACCTGAGACGCTCTCATGGCCTTCCGGTCAAACCGGTATAGATTGCTGTACCCATCCTGGTCGGAGAGGAAGAAGGCTTCATCGGGAGAGAGCCATTCCTTTATGACTGCTGTGCCTGCAAGGCTCCCTTCTTTGGATGGATCGGTTAATACAGCACTTCGTTTGGTTTCGAGATCGATATACAGGATGTTCGAATAGGTACGGTCGGCATCTTTCAGGGCAAGTAACATTACGCCTTTGCCTTCCGGTTGCCAACTGATGTCACCCCATGTGTACCGGAAATCCGGCTTGTCTTGACAGATTAATTCATCGTTCAATGTTTTCAAGTCAAGAATGTGGAGTTCATCCAGCCGGTTTTCATTTTGAGCAAGGCGGGCTATGTAGGCAATTTTTGTCCTGTCGGGATTAAAGTCCCAAGCGTAAATGTAGGGAACACTGGTCAATTTTTCTACTTTTGGAGAAAGAAGCGGCGAACGATAAATATTAATAATTTCTTCGTTTTGTTCATCTCCAATCCAATAGACATTACCGTCCTGTTCATTGTATTCCGGTTGCCATCCGTTTCGTTTGGAGAAATCCAAATCGAGGGCGTCAACAGCTTTTGACAAGTCTTTTTCCTTTTCGAGGTCTAACCATTGTAATTTATTTTGGTTGGAAGTCTTGAAAAAAAAGAGTTTTTTCCCGTCTTTACTCAAAGAGAATTGAGAATAAGGGAAGTCTTCAAAAAAAGGGGCGATGTTTACATCACGCTTTTGAAATTTTAATGTTAATCCCGATGCATTTTGTTGTGCTAATAACGTTATGCCCGTCATTGCAAGCATACACGATAAGATAATTTTGGTCATGATAAAAGTTTTTTAATGAATGTTATAAAAACATTTACCGGATTAATATACACTTTATCATATTAACCCGGTAAATTTCAAAAATCAAATAGTTTATTGCCAATACTCATTCTGGTCTGCGGCAGTCAATGCTTTGTTGTATAATAATTCGGTATTAGGAATCGGGAACATAAAGCGTTCGCTGTTTGCCGACAAAGTTTTAACGTCAGCCCATTGGTCGTTGCCTGTGCGCTGCAGCGGTTTTTGTAACCGTTTGATGTCATGAATGGCAAAACCTTCGCCATATAATTCTTTTCTTCTTTCTTTCCAAATATCGTCAATAGTTGGCGTAGCAGCGGTTGGCGTAGCTCCCCGTGCGATTTGAAGTTTATTCAGCACCTCTTTAGCCAATGCAGAACTTCCTCCCTGACGGTAGAGCTCGGCTTCTGCTTTGATCAAATAACCTTCGGCTACGCGGCAAAAAGGGAATTCCGCATCGCCAATTCTGCTACGATGGCCGAATTTGGCGATAAAGAATCCGTCGTCTTCACTCAGATAGCCGGGAAATAATTTACGACAATCCGCATCTTCGAACATGTTACGGAACGAGAACGACGCCCGCACGGTGCTATATCCATCTAACAATTCCTCGGCGATGTCCGCGTTCAACACATCGTCCGGGTTAATTTTATCTCCGTACGCATACCCCTTAAACTGCTTGCATAACCAATAGAACGAGGGTATAGAAGCATAAAGGTTGCTGGTGTTGGCGTTAAAATTAAAGTACCACAACCATTCTTGATTATGGTCTTTAAACCCTGACCTGTATTCATCTTGCGACATCAGGTTTGAACCGTCATACGTATTATCAAGGGCTATGGAAGCATATTTTTCGGCATTCGTATAATCGTTTATGCTCAGGTAAACCCTCGCCAACAAAAGCGCCGCTCCTTTCTTGTTGATATATTGCACATCTGTGGCGGTACCATGCTCATAAACATAAGTCAAATCTTCGATGATGCGTTCGTATGACTGGCGAACCGTAGCGCGCGGGAGATTACTTGCCTCATCAGTCGATCCGGGTATTAACCGCAAAATAATACCTTTGGAGTCGGGCTGGTCATTATAAGCGCGGGAAAAAAGTTGTGTCAGTACAAGAAAATTATACGCCCGCACACCGTAAGCCTGCGCAATGATATCTTCTTTCTCTGCGCCTTCAGGTTTAATTGTTTCCGCATTGGCGATAATGGTATTGGCCTGGTCAATGGCTTTATAGGCATACCGCCAGATGTAGGCGCAATAGCCGGTCCACCACGGATTGTCTGAGGGCACTTGTTGATATTGATAGGAGTAAATAATCCAGTTATAGGTGGGGAAACTGAATGCCCCACTCGACATGGTAAGATCCTGTCCCATGACATCGGAAGAAATGTTATAAATGGTCAAATAGCGGTAATCACCGGTTAGTGCATAAGCGCCCATCAAGGCGGTTTTGGCAGCCACCACATCGGTTATCACGTCATTGTCTGACAGGGAAGCTGTCGGAGACGGATTCAATAAATCATCCGAGCAAGAAATCGTAAACAGGAGCAGGAAACTAATTATTGTGTATTTTGTTTTCATATTCATTTTCTTTAGAAGTTAAAGTTAAAACCTATCGTATAAACGGTGGGAATAGGTATTACAATATTATTCGTATAACCACCCGGTCCAAAAATATCCAAATCGCTATAGCCTTTCCAGTCGGATTTGAACCATGTAAACAAATTATCAGCGCTGACAAATATCCGCCCTCCGGTTACAACCTTTGCCAATGCGCCAAAATGGCGGACAGGTAAATGATAGGACAGGGTGATATTTTTCAATTTGACATTCGTGGCATCAAATAAATACCGGCTGGATACGCTATTGGTAGCCGAAGTATTGTTATTCATATATTTTGGAATATTAGTATTTCTATTGGTGGGCGTCCATGCGTTCAAATCATCTCTGTGCATTTGTGCGCCGGCCAGGTTACCTTCATGTAAAACAGACTCATAAAGCCCGTCATATACCAGTCCACCCCAACTGTACGAGAACAGGATAGAGAGGTCGAAATCCTTATAAGATACGCCGGTGCGTAATCCACCGTAAAAATCAGGAGTGGCGCGACCTTGCTTCTCAGGGGTTGCCCGGCTGTATAGATTAGTCAGGGTAACATTGCCGTTAGCATCTTTGCTTACCCATTGCGGATCCCCGTTATCGGGGTTTACACCCGCCCATGTCGGCATATAAAATTCATATTGACTATAACCTTTCGACCATATTTTTTGCGTATCGGAAACTATTAAATCTTCCCCTACCAGATCTTCGATTTTATCGCGAATGGCGGAGAAGTTAAGCTCCACATCCCACCGTACGGGCGTATCATTAAAAATAGCGGCGCCAAATAAAAATTCAATACCCGAATTCGAGACTTGCGCTATGTTTTTCATAATAGACTCGAACCCGTTAGAGGCCGCCAGGGGATAGTTGTACAGCAAATCGTGAGAATTTTTATAGAAATAATCGATAGACCCATAAAAACGTTTGAGAAAACGATAATCTATACCGATATTAAACATATCCTGTTTTTCCCAGCTTAGTATCAGATTAGCCAATTGCGTATGTCCCGAACCCGATGAAGTTCCATAAATGTAATCGGCTGTGATGTCCCAAAGCCCGAGCGACTGGTAACGAGCCAAACCTTGATTGTTACCCGAGGTGCCATAACTTACACGCAGTTTTAACTGATCGATCCAATTCGAGGTCTTTATGAAATCTTCTTCCTCCATTCTCCACGAAGCACCTACACTCCAAAAAGTACCCCATTTGTTCTCTTTCCCGAACACGGAAGAGCCATCACTGCGAAGACTGAAAGAAAAGTTGTAGCGATCGTTGTAACTGTATTCTACACGCCCCAGATAGGAAATCAGCACTTCTTTGGTTGTGGAAGAAGAGGGCTGCATGGCATCGGCGCCGGCACTTAATTCATCCATCCCATCTATCGGGAAGGTTGTTGCCCCGGCCTCTACCCTTTCATAATTGCTTTGCCAGTATTCAACGCCCGCCATGGCATTAATACTGTGCTTTTCTGCGAAAGTGTTCTGATAATTTAAGGTGCTGGTAGAAGTGTACATTAAATCCCGGGTACTAACACGATCGGCGCGGCCACCGTAGGCGGGACCATTTCCGTGCTCTTTACTCCAATAACTTGATTCGGCGTAATCAATAAAATCAGGAGAGAAAACTGTTTTAAGATTCAACCCCTTATATAATTGAAAATCCAAAAAAGCAGACGCCAAAAAACGATAATTTTTACTGCTGTTTTTATCCGTATATGGGGTCGCCAAGGGGTTAAAATCTTTAGAAGTCGGATTTGTATAATTAAATTGCAGATTACCCTCTGTATCTAAAATATAATTTCCGTTTTTGTCCGTCAGATAAATAGGCACACCGTTATTAAATCCCAATGCATTATATAAAGGACTTGCTCCGCGGCTACCACCGACTTCCTGATGCTGTTCGGAATGTGAAAATGTGACATTCACTCCTGCCTTCAGCCAGGAGGTTGCAATTGTAGATACATTAACTTTACCGGAATAGCGGTTAAGAAATGCAGAAGGTGTAACACCTTCCTGGTCAAAATAGCCAAAAGAGAAGAAATAATTGGTTTTCTCGCTTCCTCCGGCTATATTGATGTTATAATCTTGTGAATAAGCCGTATTGAATATGGCGTCTTGCCAATCGGTATCCACAATAATACGAGCGCCGGACACTAACTGTCCGTCTGCGCCAATGGGATTATCCACGCTATAAGGATTAAAAGTAATGGCGCCCTGCGTAAGCGTATTGGCCGAAACGGCAGCATCACCGGGAGACAGGCCTTTGGCTATTTCCGATTCATAATAGGCCTGCCATTTGGTACGGTAGAACTCGGAAGAATTCATTAAATCGTAAGCTTTCGGTACGGAAGAAAAACCGAATTGTCCGCTGAAAGAGATATTGGTTCTGTCTGATTTTCCCCCGCTCTTTGTATTTATCAATATTACCCCGTTGGCGGCACGCGAACCGTAAAGCGATGCGGCAGCGGCATCTTTCAATACCGTAATCGATTCTATATCCTGCGGATTAAGTGTAGATAAGATACTAGAAGAAGAGCCTGTGTAATATTCGGCTAAACGGCTATATTCGGTATTTGCCGAAATAGGTACACCATCTACTACATACAGCGGCTCGTTGGAGGCATTCAACGAACCCGAACCGCGTATCCTGAACGAAGACACAGATCCCGGCTGACCCGATGACGAAGTTACCTGGACGCCGGCCAACTGTCCTTGCATGGCTTTGTCGAATGAAGCGCCCGCCGATTGCAAACGACTGTTGTCCACAGTGGCCGCCGATCCTGTAAAGACCGATTTTCTGGCTGTCCCGTATGCTACAATCATAACATCATCCAGTTGCAGCACATCACTCTCCAAAGACACATTTACAGTTGTACGCCCGGCCACCGCTTCTTCAACGGTCTTCATCCCCAAAAATGAAAACACAAGAACCGCATCTCCACGAGCCGTAACAGCATAACGGCCGGATGCATCCGTGCCAATGGCAACATTAGTACCTTTTACCACTACCGATACGCCGGGAATAGGTTGTCCATCGGTTGCATCGGTTACCACGCCAGATATTTGCACGTTTTGCGCCCATAGCGCACCAACACCTGCAAATATCAAATACAATAAAAGCATTGTGATTTTTTTCATAAGCATTGATTTAAGTTTAAAATAAATTGATTTATTGTTGTTTGTTTGTTTTGTTATTCAAAGTCAAATCAATATTTATGAATCATCTTGAAATTGTTTGGTTTACAAAGTATAAATATTTTTTAGGGTAAGAAAAAGGAGAAATTAATTTTTACACAAAATGAGAGATTGTATGTCCTATGCCGTATTAAGCAGGATTTTAGGGTAAGAAAAAGGGGAAATTATGCCTAAAATGAGTGCCTTTCAAGAATATTTAATAATAATTTAATATCACTACAACATTTTTGTAATCATGTGGTTGTATTGATTTTTTTGAGGGAAATTAGGAGTAACATTATAATTTATTAGGCAAAATGTGTGGTCATTACAAAACTATTATTTTACTTTGCATATGAGGAAAATAGTTACTTTAATTTTGACTTTGAATGTCAAATTTAATTTCTCATCTATTTTAGACAGGTTCGCCCCTACTACTCTAATCACTCTAACTCCTTTAACTTCTAAACTGCTGTGCGCCACCGCTCGGACGAGGATTTTCTTCGTCTGAACAGAGGTTGTTTTTTAGTCGTAAGTCGTCAATCAAAAATCGTAAATCTAAATTTTACCGTTTAAACAACAACTGTCCGGCGCCGACCAATGCGCCGCCCGAATACAAATCAACCGTATATACGCCCTTGCCGAACTGCTCGTCTGCGTTGCCGTAGTAAACACACACATCCAAGTCTTCACCCTGATAATCAACTTCGCGCAGGGCCGAATAGATAAGTTGTTCGCCGTTCACCGTAAAATAATTATTATCGGCTTGCGCCAGCAGGATATTATCGGGGCCTTTTACCCTGATATACACATTACGCGGGCCGCGGGCGGCAATGCTGTTCTCCAGAAAGGAAAAACAAACCCGCAATTGCGCCGTATTTTTTGAGCGTGACGTTTCTTTCCCTTTCTTGGTAATGGCCGTCACCACAATATCGCGCACTTTCACCACCGAGCCTTTTTCCACCTGCGCCGTGAGATTATCGGTGTGTTTCACCAGTGTCTCATACTTTTTACTCGATTCGCGGGCTTCTGTTTTTGCCAGCACCGTTTCGGCACGCAATTGCTGGTTCAACACATTTAGCGAGTCAATCTGGTGCACATAGCCGCGCATGATTTCACGCAGCAAACCCAATTCCTGTTCATACTTGCGTATCTGCGAGCGGTTGGTGGCTTCCGTACGTTTCAAGCGTTCAATTAAAACATTTACTTTTTCGCGCTCTTCTTCCAAATGGGTATTCAGCGCTTCATTGGTCGTTTCCAACTGTTCGTATTCACCACGCAGCTGTTCCAAATTCAGCTCCAAGGCAATTTTATCGGTAGTCAATTCGCTGATCATTTGTGCACGATCAATCCATACATAAATAAATATCGCCAACACCACCACCAATAGCGCCGCCAAAACAATCATCACAGTTTTAGCCGTTTTTTCCGCATTTGATTTCGGTATTTTTGTTTCTTCAATGCGCGTTGTTGTGCTCATCGTTTTATAAATTTAAATATATAATATTATTTTCTGTTTACGATTAAATCGGGGGTATAATGTACCAGACACGATCCGATATTCAGATATCCGGCGCCGGATGCAGCCCGGCGAAAAATATAATTTCCCTGCAACAAATTAAGGCGCATGTCTGAAAGACAAGGTGCAAATTCCTTGCCATAGGTGCGCAGGGCGTTGAGAAAGTAGAAAAACACATCATACCCCTGAAAGGCGTACTGCGACGGCTCTCTATTGAATTGCAAGCGATAGCGCATCACAAACTGCCGCACATTTTCATACTGATAATCCACATAAAACGGAACGGCCAGATGTAAATTCATGTGATGGAAAAACGACAAATCCACATTTTCAAAATTCCGCCAGCGGGCTTGTCCATACAGGGTTATCGGGTATTTAAGGATCGACTGGATGTAGCTTAAATTGGAAGTGAAATCGGATACCAGCGCCTCATTGTTGGAAGCCACTACAATGTGGTTTCTTTTCTCGGGATGAAGCATCGTGAGCAACGTATCGCGCACGGCAAGCCCCTTTTCGACCTTGTAGTGAAAAATAATCAACGAGTCGGTTTTCGCTTCAAGCAAAGTTTTATAGTCATTTACAAGTTCCTCTTCATTTCCTTCGTCTTCATAAATCAACAATACCCTGTCGGTTTTTTCCGGTATATTTTCCAACAGCTTTTCCTGTTGGGCGCAAAGCGGCGGCGGCACCTGAAAAAGCGCAGGGTTGCCGGGCAACAGGTTTTCCACTTTCGGATCAAGCGGCGACACCACATGAAATTGTCGTTCGCGGGCATACGACAGAAATTTTTCCAAAGACGTCGTATCATGTTGCACAGCCGTATATACAGGGCCAATGGCCAAATCAGCGTGGCGCAGTTGGTCGTGGTGCAGTATGTCGTCGAGATTTTTCACATCATACACCGAAAGGTATAAAGAAAATCCTTTTTGCCGCATATCTTCCACAGCCAGCAGTGCGCCCGCATAAAATTCTATAAAATTATCGGACGCGTGAAGACGGTCAATCGTCAGTTCCCTGAGCGTGTCGGCAAGGGTTGCATTGAGCGCCGGAATAATATCAAACGGCAATAACAAGGCCACCCGGTATGTCATCGTTTCCGGGTCATATACTTGCGCGGCACAATCATGATGGTGTTCATTTTCAAGAGAAGCACACCTTGTTAATTTCGACAAGTTCGGCGTTTGCGCTGTGGTCACATCCTGTTGTAACTGCGGCGACGCTTCACCGGTAGCGGGAACAGGAGTTGCGGCGGCGGGTTCCGGAGCAGGCGTCGGAGTTTTGTCTTCGACAGGTTGTGCGGAAACCGGTTGCGTGTAGCTGGGGAACACATGTCCGTTCACCACAGGAATTTTTAAGCGGTCGCCTTCTTTTAAGCCCTCTGCCAATTGCGGATTGTGCTTTTTCAATTCATCAATGTTCACGCCATAATGTCGTGAAATGGAATAAAGCGTTTGTTTTTTCAGCACAGGGTGGATGTAATACACCTGCCCGCCAATACGCACCTGTTCCGAAGATGTTTCCACCGGCACAGGCTCCTGTTGTCCCCATAATGGGAAGCGTAAACAAAGGAAAAGAAGAATGATAATCGTCTGTTTCATAATCGTGCCAACATGTTTTGTACATTAGTTTCTATACGTTCGCAGGTGTCGTCGGCGTATGGAACAGGGTTGAATTTCGTTCCGGTAATATGTTCATATAACTCTATGTAACGCTCGGTAATACCTTCCACTACCGCATCGGTCATAGCCGGCGCCTGTTGCCCTTTCTGTCCGTTAAATCCGTTATCCATCAACCATTCGCGCACAAATTCTTTCGACAGCTGTCGCTGTGGCTCGCCTTTCGCAAAACGGGAAGCATAGCCGTCGGCATAAAAGTAGCGCGACGAATCGGGTGTATGTATTTCATCAATCAAATATACTTCTCCGTCCTTCTTCCCAAATTCATATTTTGTATCCACCAATATCAATCCGCGTTCGGCCGCCATCTGTGTGCCACGTGCAAACAGCGCCAGCGCAGCCGTTTCAAGCTGTGCATAATCCGCTTCACTTACTAACCTGCGCTTTATGATTTCATCACGCGAAATGTCTTCATCGTGCAGCCCTTGCTCCGCCTTTGTTGTAGGCGTAACAACCGGTTTCTCGAACGCCTGATGTTCGCGCATCCCCTCAGGAATTTTCACGCCGCAGATTTCGCGTGCACCGGCTTTGTAGGCTCGCCATGCGCTTCCTGTGAGATATCCCCGCACAATCATTTCTAACGGAAAAGGCTCGCAACGGTAACCCACCGTAACCACCGGGTCGGGCGAGGCAATGCGCCAATTCGGCACAATATCGGCGGTAGCCGCCAGAAAGCGTGCGGCAATTTGATTTAACACCTGTCCTTTGTAAGGAATACCTCTCGGCAACACCACATCAAAAGCCGAAATGCGGTCGGTGGCAACCATCACCAAATATTTATTGTCAATGGTATATACATCGCGGACTTTCCCCACGTACTTGCCCGTTTGTCTTGTAAAATGAAAATTCGTTTCGGTTATTGCATTCATTGTTTTTTAATGTATTTATTCGATATATTCTACAAATTCCGTTGTTGTCTCCCGGTATAATTTCCGCATGGCGTCAAGCGATGCCTTCATGCGCCGGTATTCTTTTTCGTGAGCGAAAAATCCGGGCTGGCCGGCATACACAGCGGCAGGCAAGACATAAAAACGGCGCATGTTATTTTCTTCAGGCTTATAAACCCACGTAAAAATATAGTCGCCTCTATCTATATGCGTCGTTTCGTGTTTTTTTATCAAACGAATGCGCACCATGACGCCAATTTCAGTATTCACGGCCGTCATGTTCGAAATAAAATTGCCCAGCGAATAAACCACTGCGCTTTGCACCGTCGTATCGGACGTCCTGTTCATCTCCATGCCTTGCAGCACATGCGGGTGACTGCCAATCACAAGGCGCACGCCCTGACGCAGCAAAAAATCCGCGATAGCGCGTTGTGCGCGGTTGGCATATAATTTATATTCCTCGCCCCAGTGTATAGCCACCGCAATAATATCGGGCGACAAACTTTTGGCAAGGGCGATATCAGCGGCCATTTGTGCGGTATCTATGCGGTTGACCACCGCAGGCTCGGGCGTAGGAATATCATTGGTGCCATACGTATAATTAAGCAATCCGACAGTAATATTGTTTTTTTTCAGCAGCAACGGATATGTCCGGCTACGGTGAATGTTGTCGTAAAAAGTGCCGGTATGCATGAACTGCAAGGTGTCGAGCACGCCGATTGTTCTTTCCACGCCTTTTCGTCCCTTGTCGCACGCATGGTTGTTGGCGGTGAGCAATACATCCACACCCGCCTGTTGGAGCGCCGTTGCCAATTCATCGGGAGCGCTGAACGCGGGATAGCCGCTGTATGGTTCGCCGGCCAGCGTCACTTCAAGATTGGCAACCGTCACGTCGGCTTCCGCAAGGTAGGGCTTTACAAATTCAAAGCAGGATGTAAAAAAATACCCACTGTCGGTTTTCGCCGCGTCAATTTGTTTCTGATGCGCCATCACGTCGCCAATAAACAGCAGGTTTAAAGTGTCTTGCGACTTCAGCTCCGGCAAACAGAACAAACACACTAAAATGGTCGTATATGTTCTCATTCGGGCGTGAAGGTACGTATTTTTTTATTTTTTTTAGCTTTTTTTTTGTATATTTAAAATAAATATCTACTTTTGACCTTTATAATATATTAATTGTATTAAATAAACCTCCTTCGATATGAAGAAATTAATTTACATCACTTTATCTTGTAGCATGTTATTGTCACTGAACAGTTGTGAGTGGTTTAACACGGCTATTTTAGGAAAACCGTCTAAAGCTGAAATAGCGCGGCGCATTAAAGTTGAAAATGCACGCAAAGACAGTATTGCCAAAGCGGAACAGGTACGATTAGCCCAATTAGAAGAGGAACGGCGACAGCAAGAAGAAGCCGAACGGATTGAGGCGCTTCGCAATCAGCGCTATCATGTGGTCTTCGGATGTTTCAAAGTGCCGTCAAACGCCGAACGGATGGTGTCTCTTCTTGAAAGCAACGGACACACTCCTATTGTGTTGAATTTTGCTAATGGTTTTTCATGCGTTTCCATCCAATCTTTTTCCGACATCCACACCGCTTTTAATGCCATGAACAGTTTCATGCGCACAACAAGCTATTGCCCTGAGGATGTATGGGTTTACGACTCTAATTTCGGATTACACCGTTAGTATTTAATTCTTTTTCCACATAAAATGACTTATTAACACAATGTTGATAAGTCATTTTTTCTTTATCTCCACCCGGTTATCGTCCGTTGTTAATTATTCGGTTAATAAAACATTTTTTTTTCGAAAGAAGACACGCAAGTTTGATGTAACTTGCAACCTCTTTCCATCCTTTTTTGGAAAATCATATTTTGTATTAATTATAATAAGAGACCTAAATGAACTCGAAAGAAATTAAAGTGAAGATTTATGAGTACGATGATGCTGTGGCCGCGAGTGTAAACTATTTTAAAGGCGACGAGTTAGCCGCTGCCGTGTGGGTGAATAAATATGCCATGAAAGATTCGTTCGGCAATATTTATGAGAAAACACCCGACGATATGCACCGGCGGTTGGCTAACGAATTTGAACGCATTGAAAAGCGGTATGAAAACCCGATGAGCGTGAGCGAAATCATGGAACTGCTCAAGGGCTTTAAATATATCGTACCGCAAGGCGGGCCAATGACAGGTATCGGCAATTCACAACAAATCGCTTCGCTATCGAATTGCTTTGTAATCGGCTATCAACAGGAGGCCGATTCCTATGGCGGCATCATGCGTATTGATGAAGAGCAAGTGCAATTGATGAAACGGCGCGGCGGCGTGGGGCACGACTTGTCGCATATTCGTCCGGGCGGGAGTCCGGTGCTGAACAGCGCTTTAACGTCAACCGGCGTGGTGCCGTTTATGGAACGGTACTCAAACTCCACCCGCGAAGTGGCACAGGACGGACGGCGCGGCGCACTCATGCTCAGCATTTCCATCAAACATCCCGACGCCGAACATTTTATCGATGCAAAAATGTCGCAGGGCAAAGTAACAGGCGCGAACGTATCCGTGAAAATCGACGACGATTTTATGCGCTGTGTGTTGAATGAAAAGCCTTACGTACAACAATACCCCATCGATGCGGCCAACCCTAAATATAAAAAGGAAGTCGACGCCCAAAAATTGTGGAAAAAAATCATTTATAATGCATGGCGTTCGGCCGAGCCCGGCGTGTTATTCTGGGACACAATTATCCGCGAATCTATTCCCGACTGCTATGCCGATAAAGGATACCGTACGGTAAGCACAAACCCTTGCGGGGAAATCCCCCTGTGTCCTTACGACAGTTGCCGCCTGATTGCCATCAACCTCTACAGCTATGTGGACAATCCGTTTTCGGCCAAAGCCTCTTTCAATAAAGCGTTATTCAAAAAACACGTGCACAAAGCCATGCGCCTGATGGATGACTTGATTGACCTCGAGCTGGAAAAGATAGACGCCATCATTGTAAAAATCGACTCGGACCCCGAAAGCGCCGATATAAAACGTGTAGAGCGCGAACTCTGGGAAAAAATCCGCGAAAAAGCTATTGGCGGACGTCGCACCGGCCTTGGCATTACTGCCGAAGGCGACATGCTGGCTGCCCTCGGGCTACGATACGGCACCGACGAAGCCATTGACTTCGCCGTGGAAATTCAAAAAACGCTGGCGCTGGAAGCCTATCGCGCTTCCGTTACGCTGGCCAAAGAACGCGGGGCATTTCCAATTTTCGATGCAAAACTGGAAGAAAGAAATCCGATGATTGAACGCATCCGCAAAGTCGATGAAGAACTGTATGAGGAAATGGCGCGTCACGGCCGGCGCAACATTTCGATGCTCACCATTGCGCCCACCGGCACCACCAGCATGATGACGCAAACCACGTCGGGCATCGAGCCGGTGTTCCTGCCGGTGTACAAGCGCCGCCGCAAGGTGAACCCGAACGACAAAAATGTGAAGATATCATTCGTGGATGAAGTGGGCGACGCCTGGGAAGAATACAATGTGTTCCATCACAAGTTTATCACATGGTGCGAAACGAATGGCCACAAAGCCGACGCGGTATATCATTACAGCGATGAACAAATCGACAAGCTGGTCGAAAAATCGCCCTACAACAAAGCTACTTCGGCCGATGTGGACTGGGTGGCCAAAGTGAAAATGCAGGGCAAGATGCAGAAATGGGTTGACCACTCCATCAGTGTAACCGTAAACTTGCCGAATGAAATCAGCGAGGAAATGGTGGCTGTGGTATATAAAACAGCGTGGGAAAGCGGCTGCAAAGGGATTACGGTATATCGTGAAGGCTCGCGTGCGGGCGTGCTGGTGTCGAACAAAGACAAAAAAGAAGACGAAAACGCCATGCCGAAAAAACGGCCTGAAATCCTCGACAGCGAAGTCATCCGGTTTAAAAACGGCAACGAGCAATGGATTGCGTTTGTTGGCTTATATAAGGGCCGCCCCTATGAAATCTTTACAGGGATTGTGGATGAGGACGTGCGTCCCATCCCGAAAACCGTAACGATGGGCTCGATTATTAAAGTGAAGAACAAAGAAAAAATATCACGCTACGATTTCCAATATACCGATAAATTCGGCTATACCAATACGCTGGGCGGCATTTCGCACATGTTCAATAAAGAATACTGGAACTATGCGAAATTGATTTCCGGCGTGCTGCGCAACGGTATGCCCATTGTGGATGTGGTGAATTTAGTACACGGACTGGAACTCGACAGTGAGGCCATCAACTCATGGAAAAACGGCGTGGAGCGTGCGCTGAAGCGCTATATCCCCGACGGCACAAAAGCGCCGAAAGGAGAACAGTGCAGCAGTTGCGGCTCGGAAGATTTGGCGTATGCGGAAGGCTGCCTGATATGCAAGAATTGCGGGTATTCAAAGTGCGGAGGATGATAACCTGTGGTTCTCTTTCCCCATGCAAAAATTAATATCGGGCTGCAAGTTATTGCAAGGCGTCCGGATGGGTTTCATCATATCAATACCCTGTTTTACCCGCTCCCCTTTTGCGATGTGTTGGAGTTCATCCCTGCGGAAAAAACCGCACTGCACCTTACCGGGCTTCCGGTTGAAGGCACAGCAGACGACAATCTCTGCATGAAGGCGTATCGCCTGTTACAAAAAGATTATAAATTACCACCGGTAGCCATCCATTTACACAAAGTCATTCCCACAGGGAGCGGGCTGGGCGGCGGCTCGTCCGACGCCTCACACACGTTGTTGGCGCTGAATAAACTGTTCTCGCTGCAATGCCCGGAACAACAATTGATGGATTACGCCGCCCGGTTGGGGAGCGACTGCGCTTTTTTCATTCAACCAAAACCCGCGCTGGCGGAGGGACGCGGCGAAATATTACACCCTATGGACATTTGCCTGTCGGGCTACTACATCCTGCTGGTAAAACCACCCATACAAGTGCGCACCGCCGAAGCCTACGCAAACATTCATCCCCAACAACCCGCACAGCCGCTACAAACACTGGTAAACCTGCCGGTAACGGAATGGCGCGGGAAGGTGTGTAATGATTTTGAAGCGGGCGTTTTTGCCCGGCGCCCCGAATTGGCCGCCATAAAAGCCGCCCTGTACGACAAAGGCGCTGTATATGCGGCCATGAGCGGCAGCGGCGCTACGGTGTTCGGGCTGTTCAGCGATGAAAAAACAGGGCAGGAAGCCCGCAAGACGATGAGTCATGTGATTTTTGCCATCGGTTTTTAAAACTAAGAACTTAGAACTAAGGGTTAAGAATTTGTTTGTTCCAAAATAATTTTTACCTTTGCATCTGATTAATGATTAATGGTTAATGGTTAGTGATTAAATCTTGGAATTTTGAAATCTTTTGTGCATAACTTCTTGATAAAAACCTGTGACAACCCTTGCGGCGCAAGGGAAAAAGCGCTATCTTTGTTTAACAGCACAGCACAGCACAGCACAGCACAGCACAGCACAGCACAGCACAGCACAGCACAGCACA
>JAIRMK010000095.1 GCA_031258755.1 Prevotellaceae bacterium | reverse complement strand
CACGACGGCGAGCTGTTGCTGGCGCCCTCGGCGCTCTCCATGTCGCTGACCGGCGGACAAACGTGGGGCGTGGCGCCCAAATTAGCCAAGTTCGACAAGCGGTCGGTGAACACCGTCATCCCTGCTGTAATTTACAAGAAGAAAGAAATACTGGATGTATATAACGAATATACGTTTAAATTCAAAGGTGATTACCAAATCATCTTTCGCGCTTACAACGACGGCGTGGCTTACCGGTTTGTATCTACCGCCGGAAAACCGTTTCAAGTGGCAAGCGAACAGGTGGAATATAATTTTCCGGCCGATTTCAACGCCTACATTCCTTACGTCTGGGAAAATTTAGCAAATAATTTCGAAAAACAATTCGGCACGTCTTTTGAAAACGTCTATGCCCACACGCCCCTCTCGGCATGGGACAAGCGCAGGTATGCCTTTACCCCGATGGTGGTAGAAGCCGCACAAGGTAAAAAAATCGGCATTGTGGAAGCCGATTTGATGAACTATCCGGGCATGTACCTGTACAACGAAACCGGCGCGCATACGTTAAAAGGCGTGTTTGCGCCGTATCCGGCAGTCGTGGAACAGGGCGGGCACAACCGGTTGCAGGGTATCGTGAAATCACGCGAAAATTTTTTGGCAAAATATGACAAGGGTACGGCGTTCCCCTGGCGGGCGCTCATCATTGCTGCGCAAGACAGGGAATTGGCCGATAACGACATGGTTTATCGTTTGGCGACGCCGGCGGTAAATATGGATTTTTCGTGGGTCAAGCCGGGCAAGGTGGCGTGGGACTGGTGGAACAATTGGAACATCTACGGCGTGGATTTTGAGTCGGGCATTAATAACGCCACGTATAAATATTACATTGATTTCGCGGCAAAATACGGCATCGAATATGTCATCCTCGACGAAGGGTGGGCGGTGAACCTGCAAGCCGATTTGTTTCAGGTCGTCCCCGAAATAGATCTGAAAGCATTGGCGGCGTATGCCCAAAGTAAAAATGTGGGATTAATTCTCTGGGCGGGCTATTATGCGTTCGACCGCGACATGGAAAACGTCTGCCGAACCTATTCTGAAATGGGGATTAAAGGGTTTAAGGTAGATTTTATGGATCGAGACGACCAAATCATGGTGGACTTTCACCGTCGCGCAGCGGAAACGGCCGCGAAATATAAAATGCTTATTGACTTTCATGGCACTTACAAACCCACCGGTTTGCAGCGCACCTATCCCAACGTGCTGAACTTTGAAGGCGTGTACGGGTTGGAGCAATTGAAATGGGGCGGCGACCGCACCGATCAGGTGGTGTATGACGTAACCATTCCTTTTGTGCGCATGTTGGCCGGGCCGTTCGACTACACACAAGGCGCCATGCGCAATGCCAATAAACACAATTTTCGTCCGGTGGGTACGGAGCCGATGAGCCAGGGCACACGGTGCCGACAACTGGCGGAATACGTGGTATTCGAGTCGCCGCTGAATATGCTGTGCGATAATCCGACGAATTACATGAAGGAAGAACAATGTACCCGCTTTATTGCTGATGTGCCGACCGTGTGGGACGAAACCATCGCGCTGGAAGGGGAAATCGGCCGGTATGTGGCCATCGCCCGCCGGAAGGGCGACCGCTGGTATATCGGCGCACTGACCGACTGGGACGCCCGCACGCTGCAAGTCAAACTGGATTTTGTCGCGAATGCCAACTACCACATCGCCATTTTCCAAGACGGCGTGAATGCCGGTAAGGTGGCGTCCGATTATAAATTCGTACAAACCGCCGCAGCCAAAGATGAGGTGCTTACCCTCGACATGAAACCGGGCGGCGGCTGGGTAGCCGTATTAACGCCCGCCGAGTAAATTCAAAGATTTAAAGATTTAAAAATTTCACACAATGCGCCACAAAGAAAATTTGATGCAACCAAGGGCATATAGCACACAGATGACACAGATTTAACGGATAAACACGGATTTGTTTTATCCGTGAAAACCTTATCTAAAAGTCTATGGTCTGTTATCTAAAAGTCTTCTTCTAAAAGAAATCGTCGTGGGTAACGGTGGCGCCTTGTATTTCCTCGTCGCTGCCGTCGCAATTGAGGTTGATGTTTATGCCCGGGGGCGCTTCAAACACGTCGGTGGGGTTGATGTCCAGCGTGGGGTCGGCCAGCACCTTTTGCATGAAGATGCCCCAGATGGGCAACGCAGTATTGGCGCCGCCGCCCAGGGCGAGGCTTTCGAAATGCACGCTGCGGTCTTCGGCGCCCACCCACACGCCGGCCACTAACTTAGGCACAAGGCCTATGAACCAGCCGTCGGACTGGTTGTTGGATGTTCCTGTTTTCCCGGCCAGCTCGCCCTCCGGAATGTAGCGGCTCCGCAGCCGGTAGGCTGTTCCTTCGTTCACTACGCCTTGCAGCAGGTTGATCATAAGGTATGCCGTGCGGTCGCTGATGCTCTCTTTGCGGCGCGATTGGAAGGTGGCCAGCACATTGCCGTTTTTGTCTTCAATGCGGGTAACGTAAAGCGGCTCGGTGTGTATGCCTTTGTTGCCGAAAGTTTGGTAAGCGCCCACCATTTCCGACACATACAGGTCGGCCGGCCCGAGACACAGCGATACCACCGGGTTCAGGTAACTCTTGATGCCTAACTTGTGGCACATGTCCGCCATGGCGTTTGGACCTAACTGTTTCATCAGGTAAGCCGAAATGTTGTTGCTGCTTTTGGTCAATCCCCATTTCAGCGTTACGTTCTTCCCGATCCATTCCGGCCGGTCGGTGCTGGCCGGCGTCCATGACGAGTCGCCCACAATAAAGGTTTGCGACACGTTGAGCGTCCGGTCGCAGGGGGTGAAGCCCTCCTGCATGGCCAGCGTGTAGAGGAACGGCTTGATGCTGGAGCCCACTTGCCGCCGTCCTTGCGACACATTGTCGTATTTGAAATACCGGTAGTTCGGGCCGCCCACGTAGGCGCGCACTTCCCCGTTGTGCACATCCATGGCCATGAATGCGGCGCGCAGCATACTTTTGTAATACAGGATAGAATCTATGGGCGTCATTACCGTGTCAATGGCGCCCTTCCGCCAGGAGAACACGGTCATTTTTGTTTTTGTGTGAAATGCCTTTTCTATTTCCTTGTCGGTGGCGCCTGCTTCTTTCATACGGTAGTAGCGGTCGCTCCAGCGCTTGGCCTGATTCACGATGTGGCTGATTTGTTCGGCCGTCAGGTCGTTGGAAAAAGGCGGAGATTTGCGCATGCGCACCTCACTGCTGAATAGCGGTTGAATATCGGTGCGCAGATGTGTGGCCACCGCTTCTTCGGCATACCGCTGCATCTTGGAGTTGATGGTCGTATAAATCTTCAGCCCGTCGCGGTCAATATCATAATAACTGCCGTCGGGTTTCGGGTTTTTGTATATCCAGCCTTGCAGGGGGTCTTCCGTCCATTGTTTATAATCGGCGAGGTAATCCCTGCGGCTGGCGTATCGTTCTGCGCGGGGCTCTGACGCGTTGAGTGTGCGGCGCAGCATTTCCCTGAAATACGGAGCCAGGCCGGCATTTTGGTCTTGTTGCATGTAGCTGAGTTTTATCGGCAGCGAAGAAATAGAGTCGCAATATTCCTGGTCGATAAATCCATATTTGCTCATTTGCGACAGCACGTGGTTCCTGCGCCATGTGGAGCGATCGGGGTTGCGCACCGGGCTGTAGCGCGAAGGCGCGTTGATCACGCCCACCAGCAGCGCGGCTTCCTCGAGATTAAGCTGCGAAGGTAATTTTCCGAAAAAAGTAGCCGCCGCCGAACGAATACCAAAAGCATTACTGCCGTATGGCACGGTGTTAAAATACATGGCAATGATTTCTTCTTTCGTATAATTGCGTTCTAATTTTACAGCGGTGATCCACTCTTTCATTTTTGCGATAGTCAGTTTAGGTATCGAGGAAAGACTGGAGCGGTTGATGGTCGTATCGCGCGGAAACAGGTTTTTTGCCAGTTGTTGCGAGATGGTGCTCCCTCCGCCCGAACTGCGGTCGCCGCCGAGAATGGTTTTTACAAACACCCGCACGAGGCTGCGGAAATCAATGCCCGAATGGTCGAAAAAACGAATATCTTCGGTGGCTATCAGGGCGTAAACCAAATTCGGCGAAAGCTCTTCATAAGGAGTAAAAGAGCGATTTTCAATGTGAAACGTGCCCAGGAGTATTCCATCGTCCGAAATGATTTCCGTAGCGATATTTGTTTTCGGATTTTCCAACTCTTCAAAAGAAGGGATAATTTCAAAGTACCCGACTCCACCTAATAGCAAGGTTAAAATAATGAAAGGCAAAGAAATGATGAATGCAAAAAGGATGTTAAAACGCCTCCGGCTCTTTATTTTTAGGAGCTTTAATTTCATATAAATGGATACTTAAAAAATGCAAAATAACAAAAAAAATTTGGATTATACCTTATTTTATGACTTACTTTGCATTTTTTATTTACAAATAAGTTCAAATTATGCAGGAAAATTTGGTTATTGTAGAATCACCCGCAAAAGCAAAAACAATTGAGAAGTTTTTGGGGAAAGATTTTCAGGTCAAGTCGAGTTACGGACACATCCGCGATTTGTCGAAAAAACAGGGATTGGGCATCGATATCAAGGATAATTTTATGCCTGACTACCAAATCTCCGACGACAAGGTGAAAGTGGTGGATGAGTTGAAGAAACTTGCCAAAAAATCAAATACGGTGTGGTTAGCGTCCGATGAGGATCGTGAGGGAGAGGCTATTGCCTGGCACTTACAGGAAGTGCTCGATCTTGATCCTAAAAAAACAAAGCGTATTGTCTTCCATGAAATCACCAAAAATGCAATTATGGAAGCGGTGGAAAATCCGAGGACAGTAGATATGAACCTGGTGAATGCCCAGCAGGCGCGGCGGGTGCTCGACCGGTTGGTGGGTTTTGAAGTATCGCCTATCTTGTGGAAGAAAGTAAAGCCGGCCTTGTCGGCGGGGCGGGTGCAGTCGGTGGCGGTGCGCCTCATTGTGGAGCGCGAGCGGGAGGTGATGGCGTTTAATACCACCTCGTCTTACCGCGTGAATGCCTTGTTTGTGCCGGTCGGTGGAGGAGAGAAATTTACGTTGAAGGCCGACTTGAACGAACGGTTTGCCACGGAAAAACAGGCGCAAGCTTTTTTGGAAAAATGTATTGCGGCCGATTTCACCATACAGTCTATAGAGAAGAAACCCGCGAAAAAATCGCCGGCAGCGCCGTTCACTACCTCCACGTTACAGCAGGAGGCTTCGCGCCGTTTCGGTTTTTCGGTAAGCCAAACCATGAGCGTGGCGCAACGCTTGTATGAAGCGGGGTTAATCACCTACATGCGTACCGACTCTACCAACCTCTCGAAATTGGCGTTGGGCGCGGCGCACAAGACGATTGAAGAAACCTTCGGCGCCGAATATTGCAAAACGCGCCAGTATGCCACCAAATCAAAAGGCGCACAGGAAGCGCACGAGGCCATCCGTCCCACCTACATGGAAAATACCGGCATTGACGGCACGGCGCAGGAGAAGAAACTCTACGACCTGATTTGGAAGCGCACCATTGCCTCGCAAATGGCCGACGCACAACTCGAAAGAACAACGGTGAACATTAAGATATCTACGGCGCCGCAGGTGTTTCAAGCTACCGGTGAAGTAATCCTGTTTGATGGATTTCTCAAAGTGTATATGGAGACTTCCGATGAAGATAATGAAGAACGGACAGATAGCGGTTTGCTGCCTCCGTTGAAAGAAAAACAATTGTTGCAGGCAAAAGAAATTACGGCTACCGAGCGGTTTACACAACGTCCGCCACGCTACACCGAAGCCAGCCTCGTGAAGAAATTGGAAGAATTGGGCATTGGCCGTCCCTCTACGTATGCGCCTACCATTTCCACCATCATCCAGCGCGGCTATGTGATGAAGGAAGACCGTCCGGGCGTCGAGCGCAACTATACACAGCTCAAGCTGGCCAAAGGCGGCATCGGGAGAAAGGTGCTGGCCGAAATTACCGGCGCCGAAAAATCAAAATTGTTTCCCAGCGACATCGGTATTCTGGTGAACGATTTTTTGGTAGAACATTTTAAGGATATTCTCGACTACGGTTTTACCGCTAAGGTGGAAGAGGGATTTGACGAAATTGCCGAAGGAAAATTGGTGTGGAACAACATGCTGAAACAATTCTACAAACCTTTTCATGAAGTAGTGGAAAACACCTTGGAAGTGTCGCGCCCCACTAATGCAGAGCGTATTCTGGGCATCGACCCGAAAACCGGTAAACAAGTATCGGTGCGCATTGGCCGTTTTGGCCCGATAGCCCAGCTCGGTGAGGCGGATGACGAAAAGAAACAATTTGCAAGCCTCCAAAAAGGACAGTTGATAGCGTCCATCACGTTGGAAGAAGCCTTGAAATTATTCGAGTTACCGCGCTACGTAGGTCAATATGAAAAGGAAGAAGTGGTGGCGTCGGTAGGCCGGTTCGGCCCATACATCCGCCATGGCAAAGTTTTTGTATCATTAAAAAAAGATGACAGTCCTTATACGGTGGAACTCGACCGCGCCATTGAACTGATAGAAGAAAAACGCAAAAAGGAACGCGAAAAAGTAATCCGGATTTTTGAAAAAGAAGACATACAGGTGCTGAACGGCCGGTTTGGCCCTTACCTGGCCCATGCCGGCGCAAATTATCGCATCCCGAAGGGAACCGACCCAGCCGCGCTGATGGTAGAGAGATGTAAAGAAATTATTGCGGCGCAGCAAGCCAAACAGGCCGACGAAGGAAAACCCAAAGCAAAAGCGAAAACAACGAGGAAAAAAAGTAAATAAATTTTGAAGAATAATTTTGCGAAGGCTTTATCTACCGCGCAGTTGGCCATTATTAATACGGGCAACCGGGCGGTGTACCGGGCATTTAAACGCTTACACACGCATCAGGTGCAGGACGTGGCTTATACTTCGTGTAGCCTGTTAAACCTTGAGAAAGTGTTGGCATTGTGTGTCCGCAGCGAGGTGTTTGCGATAGTGTTGGGCACGGCACCGGTGCGCCTTTTCGCCATACCTTCGTCGGTAGCGGTCATCGCACCCTTCGTTTCCTTCGAAATGCTTTATTCTCATCGCCTTTTACAACCCTCGCCGATGGAGCCTTCTACGCCGCTGCCTTTTGAGCCTCCTCTTTTTGAGAAGCCTTTGCCCCATATTGCATTGACCGATTTCTCAGCCTTGGCATTCCAAACGTATCTTACGCCGGCGACGGTATTGAGGGAATTGGACAACCGCTATTGTGAAACGTTGCGCCTCGGCGCTTTCCGCAACAATCCGGAAGCGGCTGAGCCGGTGCTGCGCGATGCCGACTATGTGTGGTTTGACCTTAGCGCCGTGAGGGCTTCCGATGCGCCTTCCACCGTACATCCCGGGCCTAATGGACTATATGCCGAGGAAGCCTGTCAATTGGGTCATTACATAGGATTGTCAAACCGCGCCAAAGTGCTTTTTCTTTTTGGGTATAAATCCCATCTTTGTGCCTCCTCGCGCACGGCGCAGCTGGCAGGACAACTCCTTTGGCATGTGGCCGAAGCGGCGGCCACCCGGATTTATGAAAAAATTGAGACAGGCGTTGCCGGCCGGCCCGAATTTAAAGAAATTATAGTAGATATGGGGCAACAAGGCCAGGCCTTACATTTTGTGAATAGTTTGACCACACGGCGCTGGTGGATGAAGGTGCCTGTTGCAAGGGCTTCCGCACAATGGATTTCGTGCTTGTCAACCGACTATGATACAGCTTGTCGAGGCGAGATTCCGCTACGCTGGCTGTGGTATTACCAGAAATTGAATTATTAAAAATGCAATAAAAATTATGCGTTGTTTGATTATTTTGTTAACTTTGTAAGTTATTAGCAGAGAAAAAACCATAGATGGCTATATTAAAAAAAGCATTGTGGGTGGTGTCAATGTTGTTGTGTTTTAGTGCAAAGGCCCAGCAAGACCCACAGTTTAGCCTGGGTTTCCTGAATAGCGTATATACTAATCCGGGAGAATTAGGAAATACGACAGAGGGATTATTCTGTGCTACGATGGCCAACAGGCTGGAGCTGACAAATTTCGACGGGGCGCCCGTAGTTAACGTGCTCAACCTTCATGGTCCTGTGACGTTGTTTGGTATATCGAGTGGAGTAGGCATTACGTTGTATAGTGATGTGGCAGGCGCCTTGCGTGCGCCGGGTTTTAGTCTGGCTTATGCATATCGCAGGCCGCTGTACAAAGGTACCTTAGGCATAGGTGTGGATTTGGGAATGCTCAGCAGTTGGTACGCTACGAACAGTTGGCGTTTGCCCGACGGCGGTTCGTCTGATAACGCCACGCCCATCCGTGAAGAAGCAGCCTTGAGTTTTGATATGAACATGGGCGTAGCGTATCACAGCAACACGTGGTTTGGCGGAATAGCATGTAAGCATCTTACCGCACCGAGTTTGGGTACCGAGCGTATCACCCGGTACAGGCAAACGTTCTACCTGCATGCCGGCTATCAGTATCCTTTCGTCAATAGCCAGTGGTCCGTAATGCCTGTGTTTAGACTGGCGACGGATTTTGCGCAAACCAGTTGGCGGATAGATGCGGTGGCACGCTACGGGACAAGATATTTGCTGGGATTGGGTTTCCGCTGGGGGCAAGCGGTAACCGGAATGGTAGGTATGGATATTATTAACGGAGTGAAAGTGGTGTATGCGTATGATTTTCTCATTACAGCCCTGAGCCGTTTCAGCGGCGGATGTCATGAGCTTACAATTAGTTATTCATTCTCCTTAACAGTGCCCAAAGGGGCACAACGATATAAGAGTATTAGATATTTATAATAGATAAAGATAAATTATGAAGAAGTTTGTTTTCTTATTGGTAATAAGCGCGTGGTCATATAGCTGTGGATCTTATGACTCGGGTTATTCGGGGGATTTAAATCGCGGAAGTAAAGGTCGTGCGTTGAGTTATTCGGAAACGCCTCCCTCCGGTATGGTTTACGTTCCTTCCGGCCCTTTCCTTTTAGGCGTGAACGACCAGGAT
>JAIRMK010000038.1 GCA_031258755.1 Prevotellaceae bacterium | reverse complement strand
GCCTGTACAATTTCAGGAATGCGGTAGCTGACGCGTTTTCCTTTCTTGTCCACATCAAAGGCGTTGGAGGGCATGGCTGCCACATTTTTTTCAGGCGTGAGTTCAAGCACTACCGGACGGCCTGCAAGGTTGGCGGAAGAAAGTAATCCCTGTGTTTCGGAAAAACGGAAGGCCACGTACAGTTGTTTGGGCTGTGCGGCATCGGGCACTACATCAAAGGTCATCGTTTGTGTATCAAAAGACGATTTGCCCACAAACAAGCTCATGTACGCTTCTTCGAGGCGCGTAATTTCTTCGAGCACCGCGCGCATGGCGTCGCCGCTCAACGGATTATCCGCATCGCCCGAAATTAGTTCCATTCGCTTTTTCCGTAACGAATAAATCAGGTTTGCTGTTTCTTCGGCGCGGCGTTCTATATTCTTTTCCACCACCTGACTTTGTTGTACCGGCACTCGTTCAAAGCCGGCGTCGGTTTTCACCGTTTTGTAGAGGGTTGTGGTTGCTTTCGCCAAGTTCGATACCGTTCCGCGATTATGGAAATCGGCTTCCCGCGCGGCATTGGCGAAGCGCCACGAGATGGAAGCGGCGGCGTTTCGTTCAAACGTGGCTACCGGTCCGGCGGCGGTCATCGTCAAAAAATTAGCCGTTGATTTGCTGTCTTTCAATGCCACCGTGTAGGTTTGAGCGGCGTCGGCCTCCACAAAAGAAGTGAGGTGAAGGTTTTTCAAACTGTAGTTTTCCCTGTTGTCGGTGGATACTTCAATGCCAAGGTACTTGGCTGCGAATTTCGCATAAGGCCCGGCCGTAAACACTTCGCGGGTGGCTTCGGCCTGTATCTGTATCGAAGTCAGGGGAAGCGCGTACACCACCACCCCCTGCGGCAACTGTTGGGCAAAGGCGGAAACACAAGTGCAGCAAGCCCCCGTAAACCAAATTTTCTTTATCTGTAATAACCTCATACCTTTATTATATTATAGTTCATAACTCTTAGTTCTTAACTTTTAACTCTTAACTCCCCCCTGTATCTCCGTATGGTTTCTTCCAGTCCGAGATATAATGCATCGCTGATGAGTGCATGACCAATGGATACTTCCAGCAGATTGGGCACCATGCGGTAAAAATAATGAAGGTTTTCAAGATTCAGGTCATGTCCCGCATTCAAGCCCAGCCCGCATTTTTCCGCTTCCCGCGCCGTTTCTACAAAAGGCGCTATGGCCGTTTCCCGCTGTTTGCCATACTGTGCGGCGTAGGGTTCCGTGTATAATTCCACCCTGTCGGCGCCCGCTTCTGCCGCCCCCCGCACCATATCGGCCGCAGCATCCACAAATACCGATACTCTGATGCCTTTTTGTTGGAATGTCTTTATTACCTCACGTAAAAAATCGCGGTGTGTGAGCGTATCCCATCCGGCATTTGACGTCAGCGCATCATGTCCGTCGGGCACCAGCGTCACCTGTTCCGGCAGTACGGCCAACACCAAATCTATGAAGCGGCGCTCCGGATTTCCTTCAATATTAAATTCGGTGCTCACCACTTTGCGCAAAGCCACTACATCGTCGTGGCGGATGTGCCGTTCGTCGGGACGGGGGTGCACAGTAATTCCCTGCGCACCAAATTTCTCACAATCCTTAGCCACCTGTATGACATCGGGTATATGTCCTCCCCGGGCATTGCGCAAGGTGGCCACTTTGTTAATATTTACACTCAGTCGTGTCATTTCATTGCAAAATTACATCAATAAATCAATAAAAAACCATATCTTCGTCAAAATTTTTTCTATCAATGGAGGAATAAACTCCACGAAAATTAATTAAAATATTTACATTCATGGTGGTAGCGCTTTACGGACGACAGGTGGAGCCGGTAGATTTGCCGGAAGTCATCCGTTTATTGCAGTGGCTAAACCGGCATGAGGTGGCGGTGCTTGTTCACCGGTCATTTGCCGCCTACTTGCCTGCCGATGCTGCCCGGTATGATATATTTACCGAATTGCCCGCCGACATTCATTGTCTCATCAGTATTGGCGGCGACGGCACTTTTCTGGAAAGCATAGGTCTTGCCTGTTATTCCCATACGCCTGTATTCGGCATCAATACCGGCCGCTTAGGTTTCCTGTCTTCGGTGCCGCTCAGCCACTTCGAAAAGGCGCTGAATGCTTTGTTGCATCATGATTACCGTATTGAGGCGCGTACGTTGCTGAAAGTCTCCGGTCAATTTCTTCCGGCAAGCGATTCGCCTTATGCGCTCAACGATGTGGGCGTCCAGCATTTTCATCCGTCCCTTGTCACGGTGCGTGTAACCGTCAATGGGGAGAAGTTGCCCGACTATTGGGCTGATGGGTTGCTTGTGGCTACGCCCACAGGCTCTACGGCTTATTCCATGAGTGCAGGCGGCCCTATTGTAGCGCCCGATGCGCAAAGTTTTATTATCACGCCTATTGCCTCGCACAACCTCAACATGCGCCCGCTGGTCATTGCCGACAGTGCGCATATCAAATTACAGGTCGTCAGCCGCAAGGGTGTTGCCGTTATCAGTATTGACAACCGTCTTTACGAAGTGCCGTCGGGAACCGAGATACAACTTGAGAAAGCCGCTTATACGGCTAAAATTATCAGGTTGCCCGAAAGTAGTTTTTTCAGTACCTTATGTGAAAAATTATCATGGGGGTATGATAAAAGGAATGTAACATTAAACTTTTTATAAAACCCATCGTCTAATGAAAATGTATAGCTTCTTTAAACATGTGATTTTGTTGTTTGTGCTGTTGCCTGGCTTCGCACAGTTGCCGGCGCAGGAGCGTGCCGGTTTTGAGTGTTTTAACAACAATGATAAACTTGAAGTGGGACTTCTCGCCGGCGCCATTTATTACATGGGGGATTTCAATCCTAATCTCATTCCACTTAAAAACCCCTTTCCGTATGGCGGTGTTTTAGCCCGGTATAATATTTTTCAATATCTTTCGCTACGCGGCAATTTGGCTTTCGCTTACATTACCGGGAACGCAGAAGGAATGGAAGGTTTTCCGTTCGACCCGTGGGAGAAAAATTGGGAGTTTATGCGTCCCATGTTGTTCTTCGACGCTTTGGCCGAATTTAATTTTATGCCCTACAATGCGGTTGATATTCGTAAAAAGCAACGATTCACGCCGCTGCTCAGCTTGGGTGTGGGCGCCTCGTTCCTGTTCCCCGATGTCTATGCCCATGCGGCAAACAGTGTAAAATCCAACAAATCCCTTTTCTTCTTGGATATTCCGGTGGGCATTGGCGCCAAATGGTGCTTCCTTGAACGTTTCACCTTAGGCGTTGAATGGATGTTCAGGATAAGTTTTGATGACGGTATTGATTTTTATGATGGCGTGAATGAAGCGCATTCGCCGGTTATTAACAACGACTGGATAGGGACGCTCGGGGTTTCCGTGTCTTACCTTATAAAATATAACCGTTCTTGTCCTGCTTACAACAGGCACACCCCGTCTTCACGTTACTTAAAAAAATCACGAGTGAGACAATCAGGCTATTAAAGATGAATAACCAGCAAACGATGATCATACCCCGGCACGTAGCCATTATCATGGACGGCAATGGTCGTTGGGCTAAACGACAGGGATTAAAGCGAATTTTCGGACATCGGAATGCCATTGAAGCTGTGCGGGCAGCCATTACTTCCGCCGGCAAATTGGGCGTTCAGTATCTTACGCTCTATACGTTTTCCGAAGAAAATTGGAAGCGCCCACAGGAAGAAATTGACAATCTTATGCATCTTCTCGTGGACGCCATCCGTAAAGAAACGCCCGAACTTCATAAGAATAACGTACAGTTGCGCAGTATCGGCAATATCGCAAGTTTACCGGAGAACGTACAGAAAAAACTGAATGAATGTATAAACAGCAC
>JAIRMK010000093.1 GCA_031258755.1 Prevotellaceae bacterium | reverse complement strand
GGGTGGGGAGTTGCGGTGGCAAACCCGCGCGGAGAAGGTGCGGTGAAAAAGGAGAGGATGGTGTTCCGCGCGGAACGCAAAGTAGCAGTGAGCAGAGGCAGTAGGCAGGAAAAACAAATGTGTTAATGTGACTAATGAAAAACAAACAATAGAACAAAGACTTTTAGATAATAGATAAAAACATAACTAATAAATATGACAACCATTAGAGAAAGCAACCAACGGCGAACACTTTTATCGCCCAGAGGGTATTTATCCGGTCGCGCAGCGACTTTATCGCGCGTAGCGCATTTATCCTGCCTACTGGTACTGCTTACTGCCACTTTCTGCGCAGTGGCGCAGAACGGCGTAACCGTGACAAACCTTTCGATGGACGCCGGGACGGTGACCTTCGACGTGAGTTGGGATAAGAACGACCCCACCATGCCGGCAATATGGAGCGACACGGTGTGGGTGTTTGTGGATTACAACGACGCCGGGAAGATGAAACGTTTGCTGTTGTCTGCGGGCGCCACATTAACGGCCACTTCGGCGCCGGGCGTGGGGAAAGTGAGAGAAGAGCCCGGCAACGACAAAGGCGTGTGGGTAGTTGGTAACGCAAAAACTTCCGGTGCCGGTAGTTTTTCTGCCACTGTCCAACTGCTTACTGAGACTGCTAGTACGGGCGGCTCTCAGAGCCGCCCCCTACACGGCGCATGCGTCTATGCTTCGAATTACCGGCCGGTGGGGGAATATATTTCTCCCACGTATATCTCATTTACAGGGACGCCGCCGTATGACCTTGTGCTGAATATAGGTAGCGGCACAGCATCAGAACGAGTGTACAATGCTTACTCCCTGCCTGCAGGTTATACTGTTCGAGACTTTACCGACGCCACTGGTGCGCCGGGGATAATAAAATGTATCGTCCCTGCAGTACAGACGTTGCTTGTGTCGGCTTCAAGTTTCTGTGCGGGGTCAGATGCGGGGGTTACGGTCGCTTTGTCGGGGACACAGGCCGGCGCCAAATATCAATTGTACAGGAATGGCAGCCCTGTTGGCTCGGAATTGGAAGGGGCAGGTAGTGCGGCTACGTTTAGCGGTACGTTTAATGTGGCGGGGATATACACGGCACGCGCTGTGAGTACCGAACAGTATTGTGCGTGGGCGATGAGCGGATCACATGAGGTGTCGGGTGTTCCGTTAGCCGCGCCGACGGTGGTTGATGCTACGTTTTGTTTCGGGCTTCCCGGGCAGTTGCAGGCTACTGCATCCGGTGACGCGACAGTAGCGTGGTATGATGCGCCTGCTGAGGGAAATTTACTGTATACAGGGAATGTGTTGCCGTTGACGCCTTTATATAGTAACGACACAAAGTATTATGCACAATCCGTATCAGCGGTGGAAAGCAGTTGTGTGAGCGCCCGGACAGCGGCACATTATACAGTAAATAATTGTGTCATTATCGGCGGCGAGTGTCCGAATTTCACAGCGGGGAGCGTGGGCTCCAACACGAGGCCTGCAGCCTGCAGTTCATTCTATTCCGGCCGGATAGGCGCTGCGGATTATCCTGCAGCGTGTGTATCGTTTAACGCGGGATACATTGGCAGAAGCCAATAATATCAATGTGCTAAGTTAAATTAAAAAAATAAATAAAATGAAAACAGTTATGAAAAGAATTTTGCTTTTTGCAGTTATTGGGAGTATTACTCAAACTGCCTTTGCACAAAGTGCGGAAGTTTGTGCCGGCACGCCCTATACGATAGCCAGTACGGTGGCTGCTTCGAGCGCTTCTACCTATCGTTGGGTGGAAAACGGATTAGTACTTGCCGACGCTTCGGCGGCGACCTACACGGTGCCTAACAATAAAGCGGCAGGGATTTATAGTTACGTCCGGCAGGCAAAGTCGGCGGATTGCAGTGAGTGGCAGTCATCGAATGAGTTTACGGTGACGGTGTTTGCCTGTACATTCACGGCGGGCACGGTTACCAGCGCTACGGCTACCTTTGTTGATCCTCGTGACAGGAAGCGTTATAAAACGGTGGTGATGCCCGATGGCAGAACGTGGTTTGCGCAGAACTTGAATTATACGAAAGACTTGACGTATAATGCATATTCTTACGAGGAGAATGGTAAGCAGGTTACATCTACTGCGAACGGTGTTCCTGCGATAGGTTCGTATTGGTGTCCGCCGGTGAGCAGATCTGTTGCTTCGGGTAGTGAAGCGGATTGTAACACGTATGGCGCCTTATATACGTGGGAAACGGCGATGATGGTAGATGGGAAATATGCCGATGAAACAAAGACAAATAGTACGTGGGATGAGTCGTGGGTGTCGCCCTATTACTTTCCTTCCGGTCAGGCTGCTACTGCAGGGAATAATGGCAACAAAAACAACGCACGCGGTGGCACTGCTATAAAAGGAGGTGGTCGCGGAATTTGTCCCTTGGGATGGCACGTGCCTACCGACCGGGAATGGGCCGAAATGTTGGATGCGGTGGAGGGGAACACGACTTATACGGTGAGTCAAACCGGTATTGGTTGGTGGGGTACTGATGCAGGGAAGAAGATGAAGTCTGCTGCTACATTTACAACTACTGACCCCGGTGATGGGTCGTGGTTAGAGGACGCTAATAGAGGCACTGATGAGTTTGGTTTCGCCGCGGTGCCCGCAGGGAATCGCAGCCCAAACGCTTCGTCTTTTGTCAGTCGGGGTGCCGCCGTCGCCCATTGGAGTTCCGCTGTCGGGAATAGTGCCAATGCATGGTACCGGGCTCTCATTAACACTAATACATCGGTACAGCGCTACCTCCTCAATCGTTCGCATGCTTTTGTCGTGCGCTGTGTAAAGGATTAAATCAATGTGCTAATGTGACTAATTGTCGGAGAACGGGGAAAGGGAGAAAGGAAAGTAGCAGTAAGCAGAAACTGTAAGCAGTAAAAAATTCTTCGTTCTTAACTCTTAACTAAAAAATGTCTATGTTCTATATCTAATAATCTAACATCTAATGGTTCTGATATCTGTAAAACAACAATAAATAAATCGGATTGAAAAAATGTTTCTACTGCAAATCCTGTGTCTTTTCGGACGGAAAAGACAATCTTGCAGGGCTGGAACGGAATTAAGGTTGTCAAAAAAATCTTTTGACGACCTTTTTTCGTTCCGGGAAATGATCATGTTGTTCAAAACAAAGTATCGGTTTGTTGAGTATGTGGCGGAAAAATATTTGTTTTTTCTTATCTTTGAGGCTACTTAACAAATACATAATTTGCTTATGAGTCAGTTGCATAAAATTTCACTTTCAGTTCTTGGTTTATTTATAAACATTTGTTTGTTAGCGCAACAAAGCCATTTATCTGCAGAAAAAAACAAAGATAATGGCTCATGCGTGGCCAAACCGGCATGGCGCGTATCCCGTTGGTTGACGGATAAAATCGTTTTTACTGATGCTGAAAATAAAATAGTTACAGTTGATATGAAGACCGGAACAGTAGGAACGGTTGAAGAAAGTTTAGATGATGATAATAAAATAACTGTGGAAATGAGCGATGGAGATATTTATTTAAATCATCACAATAAGCAAAAAGAACAGCTTACTCATACGCCGGAAGAAGAAAAAAACCCCACGCTGTCGCCTGATAATCAATATGTAGCCTTTACCCGCAACAATAACCTTTACACCATTCGCCTGTCCGACAAAAAAGAAACCCGCCTGACGACCGATGGCAGCAACGTCATCCTCAACGGTTTTGCTTCGTGGGTGTATATGGAAGAAATCCTGGGGCGTGGAAGCCAATATCGCGCCTTCTGGTGGTCGCCCAATAGTGAATATTTGGCATTTTTCAGGACGGACGACAGCCGCGTGCCGCTGTTTACCATCACCGACAGTCCCGGCCAGGACGGCTACGTGGAAACAATACGCTACCCCAAGTCCGGCGAACCGGTGCCGCAAGTGCGAACCGGCGTGGTGAAACGCGATGGGGGTACGGTGGTGTGGGCTAAGCCGGAAAGTGAGGATAACTTCTATTTTGGGCTTCCTTATTGGCGTCCCGACAGCAAGGCATTGTGGCTGCAATGGCTCAACCACGGACAAAATCACCTTCAACTGTTGGAAATGGAACTTGCGACCGGCGCCTTGCGCGAAATATATGAAGAAACCCAGCCCACCTGGATCGCTATTGACGACGAACCGCGCATCCGCTTCCTGAATTCGGGGAAAGGGTTTGTGCTGCAAAGCGACAAGAGCGGCTGGAACCACCTGTATTTACACGATATTAACGGAAAGCGGGTAAACGCAATTACATCAGGAAGCTACACCGTGCTAGAAGTGCTGCGTGTGGACGAACAGGAGGAAACGGTTTACTTTACCTGCTATAAAGACCACGTGGGCTGTGTGGATTTTTACAGGGTGGGCGTGGACGGAAAAAACCCGCAACGGTTGTCGTTCGGGCATTATACCCACCACATTTCCCTGTCGCCCGACGGAAAGTATTTTGTAACCACTTATTCGGATGTAACCACACCGCCGAAAGTGGTCTTATACACCTCAAGTGGAAGATTAATTAAGGAACTTCAAGACACTAAAAATTATGATTTAAAAAAATGTAAAAATCCTGAAACCAACTTCGTAGTGCTGCACAGTGAAGATGGGTTGTTCGACCTTCCGGTGCGCGTAACCTGGCCGCTAAACAGGGAAGAGGGGAAAAAATATCCGGTCATCCTGTCGATTTATGGCGGCCCCAACGCCATGAGTGTGCGGGAGGGTTGGCACAACACGAACGACGAAACCCTCCAGCTGGCGCGTGATGGCGTAATTCAAGCGGTTATTGACCATCGCGGCAGCGGGCATAACGGGAAAACAGGACAAAATTACATGCACCGCAACCTGGGATACTGGGAAATCAAAGATTATACGCAGGCGGTGAAATGGTTGGTGGAACACGGCCAGGCCGATCCGGAAAAAATCCTGATCACCGGCTTCAGTTATGGCGGCTATCTCACCTGTTATGCACTGACTTATGGGGCAGGTGTGTTTACCCACGGCATCGCCGGCGGCAGTGTAACCGACTGGCTGCTTTACGATGCGGTGTACACCGAACGTTATATGGACACCCCGGCCGAAAACCCCGAAGGCTACAAAGCGGCTTCCGCGCTCACCCATGCCGGGAAACTGGAGGGGCGGCTTTTGCTCACCCACGGCCTGTGCGACGAAAATGTACATGCCCAGAACACTTTTCAGCTGGTATCGTCGCTCGAGGATTTGCACAAGGATTTTGAATTGATGATTTATCCCGAAAGCCGGCATGGCTACCGGGGCACTAAACGTGAACACAACCATCAGTTGACCTTGCGGTTTATTTATGAAAAACTGCTTCCTTAAGTAAATATTCGTTCATCCGTATGTAATATTTTATATACGTTACTGTTGATTACATCCTTTTTTATTAAATTTGTAGCTTAAGTGTCAAACATTACTTATACATGGGTATATTTGCGAAGATTATACAAAATAAAGAAGAATTTACAATTTCTGAAAATTGGCTTGCTTTTATAAAAGGTTCAAAAGAAGCGTTTGAGAATATTTATAAAAAGTATGCAAAACCTATGTATACATATGGTTTATACATAACTACAAACAAGGAATTAATAGAGGATGCTATACACGATGTTTTTGTAAAATTATATCACAATAGGCACAAACTTCCTCAAGAAATGAATAATGTTAAATTCTACCTTTTCGTATCACTCAAAAACACGTTGTATAACCAACTTAATAAAAACCAGGTTACGTTTAGTCTGAATACATATAAGGATACTATTTCCCAAGCACATAACAGTGTAGAAGAAGACCTGATAGAAAACGAACAGAATAGACAAAAAGAAGAATTAGTAAAATTATTGAACGCAAAACTTTCTTCGCGTCAACAGCAAATCATTTATTTCCGTTTTGTAGAACAGTTATCATTCAAAGAAATAGCCGTATTGATGAATATAAATATGCAATCTGCAAAAAATCTGATGCATAATGCTCTTGCAAAACTCCGTGCTATACTTTCAGATTAGAAGATTTATATTGTTTACGTCAATTAAAGTAACCACCAAATAAGTAAAAAATATAGAGTACTTTTTTCATTCATTATTGTCTTATATAAAACGGTCTTAAATAAGAGAGAAAAATAATTAATGAAAAACGGAAAGTACACTCTCGAAGAGCTATTAAAGGATGAGTCTTTTATAAAGTCAATTACCAATCCCGATACAGCATCTTCTGTCTATTGGCAGGAAGCTGTAAAACAAGGGATATTGGATGAGGAAACCTTAGAAGAAGCCCGAAAGGTAGCCCTATTCATCAATAAAAATAACCCTCCTGATAGTCTGATTGATTCACGAATACTTGTCATTTGGGACAGGATAGAAGAATCAATTCAATCAAATAGACGTAAACTCTATAAATATGTATCCATCGCTGCCGCAGTAGTTATTATTGCCACATTGGGAATAAATTATTTTATAAATAACGACCTTTCTAAGACTTCCCCTCTACTTGTACAGAATATGCAAAATGCTGATATAAAAGCCAACAAAATACAGCTTATTACGGCCGACGAAAAAATGACCATATCGGGTGATGTTGCCGAAATCAATTATAGTCAGGAAGAGATTATTGTAAATAATGAAGTCATTGGTAAAAAAGCAGGAGAAAAAGGTAAATTAAAATACGATCAATTGATTGTTCCTTACGGAAAACGCTCATTACTCATACTAAGCGACGGTAGTAAAATTTGGGTAAATGCAGGCACGCGTGTGATCTATCCTGTGGAATTTAGTAAAAACAAAAGAGAAATTTCTATAGATGGCGAGATATACGGAGACTTTGTCCGTGATACAAGCCGCCCTTTTACTATCAAGGCAAGAGACATGGAAGTACAAATATTAGGTACGCAGCTAAATATTCAAACCTATTGGGACGATAGCTTCCAAACAGTTGTTTTAGTGACAGGTGCCGTGAACGTAAAGAAAAAAGGTAGTAAAGCGCAACGGTTAATGCCAAATCAAATGATAACCATTACGAAGGATGATATCAATGTGCGTACTGTAAATGTTCTTAACTATACCTCATGGAAAGACGGCTGTTATCAATTTAGAAATGAAAAGCTGGAAACGGTACTGAGTCGCCTGTCAAAATATTATGGAGTAAAGATAGAATGCGATCCAAAAGCAGCAAATCTTCAATGCTCGGGTGGGCTTTTCTATCAGAACAGCATACATCAAATCTTAGACGGTGTCTGCTTGTCGGCTCCTGTAAAATATGAAATGAAAGGCGACAAATATATTTTTAGTACTAACCCTTAAAAACAAAACTATTTATGAAAAAGAAATAATCTAACAACAAAAAAGACGAACAATACGGCAATATTATTCGCCTTTCAAGCAATGAATACACATTTCTGTATAAACATCTAACAATTTGCAAAAATATGAAAAGTTTTAAGTATTACAACCAAATATTTACCTTTTTTTTCGCTTTTCTGCTTTATACCACTGCCATTCATGCCCGCGCTAATCCGCCTTATTCTTTTGATATTGAGAATGAAAGTTTGGAAAAAGCGATAGAAAAAATCCAAAATGAAACAGGGCATATATTTTTCTATTATGATGGTATTATTGATCCTAACTTGAAAGTAACCCTGAAAACGAAGAACCTCACATTATCGCAGACACTTGACCGTTTGTTTGCAAGTACCAATAATGGATACCGTCTCGAAGGGCAACAGATTTTCATTTTCAGGAGAAACGATGAGAAAAGCAACGCGATGCCTCAACAACAAATACGGAAGATAACAATAAAAGGAACAGTTGTTGATGAGAACAACCTTTCTGTTGTCGGGGCAAACATTGTCGAAAAGGAGACGACAAACAGTACGACTACTAATGTTGACGGGCATTTTACACTGAACAATGTAACACCGGGCGCAATTATAACTATCTCCTATATAGGATTTTCCGGTCAAGCTATTGTTGCCAGAGAAAACGAAGAGTATCATATTCGTTTGGAAGAAGAATCTAAAACAATGGACGAAATTGTCATAATTGGCTACGGCACACAACGTCGCTCGCTGGTAACAAGTGCTATTAGTAAACTGACGATAGATGAGTCCACCTCAAGGCAGGTGGCCAATCCGAGCCAGTTGCTAAACGGACGTATCGCAGGTGTCACCACCTTCACCGGATCAGGTAACCTCGGTAGCGGCGAACGTATGAGCGTGCGGGGTATGGCATCTATCAGTGCGGGAAACGAGCCGCTGTATGTGATAGACGGTGTGCCTATCACCAATGATTCCGGGAACCTGTTCAACTTCGGGGAAACGATGAGTTCCCTGGCCACGCTGAACACTTCCGATATAGAATCTATTGAGATACTGAAAGACGCGGCATCGGCTGCCATATACGGTTCACGGGCGACGAATGGAGTTATCGTCATCACCACCAAATCGGGTAAAGAAGGACGTTCGGATATACAGATAAATGTCAGCACAGGGTTTTCCAAATTTCCGGACATAGGAAAAATCAAACTTGCCGATTCTGAATTGTATATAAAAGATTACAATGCAGGCATAGACAATTACAACAAGCAATATGGCCTTTCGATAGGTGATTCGGGCTATAAAATACATATATCGAACCCTTTCGGTAATCTGCCCGATACAGACTGGATGGACCTAATTACACAGACCGGAACAATGTTCAATATAGACGCCTCCTTTTCCGGGGGTACAAAAAAGACCAAATATTATATCGGGACTAATTATAGTACCACAGAAGGTATTATTGTTAACAACAAGATGGATAAGGTAAACCTGAAAGCAAAGGTCAGTCACGAGCTTACTCCCTGGCTCGAAGTAGGGACGAACAATTCGGGTAACTATACAAAGAATTTTCAGGTTCCGGGCGCTGACCTCGGTTCTACCGTAATAGGCCGTGCCATCGAGCAACGTCCTTTCGACCGGCCCTATAAGCCTAACGGAGAGTATTATATCGGTGGTACGGACGAACTCACACGCCACAACATTGTACAGATACTGAACGAGCAGGATGCTTACCTCGAAAACTTCCGCTTTCTGGGCAGCTACTATGCCATGCTCAAGTATAAGGATAAATTGTCGTGGAAATACTCTTTCAGCGCCGATGTGAATTATACATATGACTACACATATTACAACGAGAACCATCCTTACGGAATGGGTAACGGACGCCTCATCGACCAGAGCCGCCTTATAAAGAACTTCATTTCTGAAAATGTGATCAATTATAATGATAAGTTCAAAGACTTCTCATTAAGCGCTACTTTAGGGCACTCGTTCCAGAAAGTAACCAACAGGAATGCACAAGTGGACGGACGTGGATTCCCTTCCTCATCCTTTGATGTAAACAGTGTTGCCAGTGAAATTCTGGGATCGACAAGTATGGGTGTTTATGCCATGGAATCGTATTTCGGGCGTGCTACCTTATCCTATCTCGACCGCTACATTCTGACAGGAACTTTTCGTGGCGATGGATCGTCCAAATTCGCTAAAGATAAACGTTGGGGCTGGTTTCCTTCGCTTTCACTGGGTTGGAATATCTCTAATGAAAAATTCATGGAAGGGCGCGACACCGAGATAAAATTCCGTGCCAGTTACGGTAAAACCGGTAACCAGGGAGGAATCGGCCGCTACGACTACCAGGCGTTGATGGCGGGAGGATACAACTACATGGGAAACAGCGGTATTGCCGTATCATCGTTCGGCAATAAAGAACTTACATGGGAAACCGCTGACCAATATGACCTCGGTTTCGACATCACACTTTTCAAAGGAAAGGTAAACATGATGATCGATGTTTATCAGAAGAATACAAAAGATTTGCTATACAGTATGCCTATACAGGCCACATCGGGAGTTACCTCGATCATGTCGAATATAGGAACAATGCGCAACCGTGGTTTAGAATTTACCATAAACACCCATTTTACATTCGGTAAATTTGAATGGCTGTCACAGTTCAATATTGCAACGAATAAGAATAAGATTACTTCTCTTATAGATGAAACCGCTCCTATCAGCATCGGCTCCAACAGAGCGCTGAAAGTAGGCGAAGAAATGGGGGCTTATTATATTTTCGAAATGGAAGGTATCTATCAGTACGATGGGGAAGTTCCTAAAGAACAATATGACATAGGCATTCGTGCCGGGGACGTGAAATGGAAAGACGTGGATGAAAACGGCATTATCAATGACAACGACAGGGTAATGAAAGGCTCGGCCAATCCTGATTTCTTCGGTGGCTGGAACAATACGTTCCGTTACAAGAACCTGCAGTTCGATGTCTTCCTTACCTATATATGTGGCAATGATATATATGCCCCATGGATGTCCGTGGTAACCCACGCCGGATACCATATGGCCAAACTGAAAGAATATGCCGAAAACGCATGGACAGGCCCGGGAAGCACAAACACATATCCACGCTCGATGGCAGGCGATGTAAACAACATTCGTAACTCTGACTGCTGGCTCAAAGATGGTTCTTTTATCCGTCTGCGCACACTCACGCTGGGATACAATTTCCCTAACAAAATTATCGAACCGATCGGTTTGAAAGGCCTGCGGGTATATTGCCAGGTGGACAACTTATTCTTGCTAACCAAATATCCGGGATGGGATCCTGAGATAAGCAACAGCCTCGATCCACGCTTCATAGGGGTTGATAAGTGGACTGTGCCTCAGCCACGGACATTTATGATAGGCGCTAATATCAATTTTTAAAAGTAACGAATATGAAAAAATACACATTACCAATAATCTGTTTAATATGTTGTTACTCGTGTTCAGGTGAATTAGACCAATACTCACATGGGGCAATATCACCTGAAGCCGTTACCGAAAAAGATATTCCTGCTGTTCGTAACGGAATGTACAGTTGTGTACAAAACGCTCCGAGCGAACCTTCATATATTATGTTCGATATGCTGGGCGGCGTTCTTACCACTGGGACAGGAAACGCAAAAGACCTGATTAATTCTACTTTAAGCCCGTTGAATTCTTATATTGTATCCAGCTGGAACGGATATTTCAACGCCCTTTACCAGGTAAACAATATGCTGACGATATCCGACCGCTTCCCTTATTCCGAAACGGGGCAGCTTGCTCGTGGCGAAGCGTATTATTTCCGGGCGTATATTTACTATTGCCTTGTCACTCGTTGGGGCGGTGTTCCTATCCTCAGGCAGAATACATTGGAAAAAGTTTCCCGTAATTCAGAAAATGAGGTATGGGCATTTATTGAAGAAGATATTGAAAACGCTTTGTCGATACTCGGCAGTACATCTACATTCTACCTTGTATCAGCGGATGCTGCACTTGCGCTGAAAGCCCGCGTTAAGCTTAGCCAGGGCAAAATGCAGGAAGCCGCTGATATTGCCGAAGGACTTATCACTTCGGGCGGATACAAACTGGATAACTTCGAGAAAATTTTCAGGAAAACAATGAACAGTGAGATCATTTTTGCATTTGAAAACCTGACGGAAGAATCATCAATAAATATCAGCGACCTGTTTTATACCTATGGGCACCCGAATAAAGGGCAAGGGACATATAAACCGACGCCAGAAGTGATCGCCTTGTTTGTTGATCAGGACAACAGGAAGAGTATATCCCTTGTCAATGTGGCCGGTACTGAATGTATAAATAAATATCCGAGCGGGCAGACAGGAACCGATCCGCTGATTATTTCCCGCATTGCCGAAATGTATCTCATCAGTGCCGAAGCCAAAGGGCGCACGGCAGGGGTCAGCCGCCTCAACGATCTGCGCAAATTCCGCGGATTGGGTGAAATTTATCCATCTACCGACGATGCTTATCTGACCGCTATACTTGAAGAAAGGAAGAGAGAACTTATGGGAGAAAACTTTATGTACTATGATCTGGTGCGTACAGGGCGTGCTAAAGTAGAATTGGGACTGCTTGATTATCAGATGGTTTTGCCTATACCAGGCAAGGAATTACAGTTGAATCCTAATTTAGAACCGAATCCTGGATATTAACTCTAAAATAGAAAAACAATGAAAAAATTTAAAACATTACTTCTGCTATTCATATTCTCCTGTTTTTTTGCTAACTATAGCTGTAGCAACGATGAATATAGTTTTGAATATAAGGCCGAACCGAGAACAGAGATTGGCTTCAAGCTTGTGCGCGGAACCGACCTTTTTGGTCAGATATTCAGCGATTCTTCATACACAGTAGTAAGCGGTGTGGTTGCCACCGAAATAAAATACTTATCGCAAACAGGACTTGCGATGAAGATTTTTATATTTGAGATAGACCTTACTAATCCAAATATTTTCATAGAGGCTTCTATGCCAGACGGTGATATAAAATTCGGAATGCAGCGTATGACCGAGCAAGCAATCTATGCCGACAGAGACGGTCATAAGGTGTGGGCTGGTGTGAATGCCGACTTTTACAATATGACCACAGGCGTACCTCAGGGAATAGTTTACAGAAACGGAACCGCTGTGAAAACTACTTTTCAGGATGCCGTATGTACTTATTTCGCTATTACAAAGGAGGGGAAAGCCATAGTGGCCGGACAGGATGTTTATGACAATATTAAAAACAATATACAGGAAGCCGTGGGCGGACGCGTGTGGCTCGTACAAGACGGAGCAATTGTAAAACAAACATCCGATGTTGTTGTAGAACCGCGCACATGCATAGGCGTATCAGAAGATGGAACCAGAGTATATATCATGGCTATCGACGGACGCAATTTCTGGTATTCGAACGGCATGGCTTATGGAGAAATGGGGCAGTGCCTCAAAGCTCTGGGTGCAGAAAACGGAATCAACCTGGATGGGGGAGGATCCACAACATTTTTCATCCGGAACACACCGGATTTTACTGCTACCAGGTTTGAGATACGCAACTGGCCTTCCGACGACGGAGGAAAAGAACGTGCTGTCGCTAATGGCTTGCTGATTATCTCGAAATAGTACTAATTTTCAAATTGAAATCTTATGAACAAAATAATAAAACATACAGGACTCTTACTGTTTTTCAGCACATTCTTAGCTTTTATGAACTCCTGTGCAGAAGGTTTGGATCTTACAGGCTTCGATCCTGAAACGCCGGAATATTCTTTTGATAGAGAAGAAATTCCCGTACCGAAGGAAGGTGGGGATTATATGGTGAATATAACATCGAACTTGCCATGGCGTGCCAAAACCGTTACGGACTGGATAATTTTAAAAAACGAAAGCGGATTGGGTGACGGTACATTTACATTCACTGCAAGCCGTAACCGCACTATAGATGAACGTATAGGTGAAATTAGTGTTTGGGTGACTAATGACGACCAAAAAACGATAAAAATAATTCAGGCCCCCAGCGAAGCCAGTGACCTGGTAAATCATTATTATGTGAAGACCACAGGTACTGATGCTAATGACGGGCTGTCGTGGGCTGAGCCGACCACATTGTCAAATGCGCTCAATATTATGGCTCCGGGCGATCATATCCATATCGCAGCAGGTAAGTAAATGCTCATAATTAGTTTATATAAAATATTTCGACTATCTTTCCATTCTATTATAATAGACACAAATAGTAATGGGAAAGATAAAGAAATTGGAATTAATGGATACCCAACG
>JAIRMK010000045.1 GCA_031258755.1 Prevotellaceae bacterium | reverse complement strand
GTGCGGCGCGGGTACGAATCGACCGAAGACCTTTTCGTGCCGGGCTATTTCGAGTTTTCCATGAAGAAGGGCGAAAGCGTTATTTTGTCGGCAGGCGTCAAAGAAACCAATCCCGGATCTCTAAAAACGCTATTCACGAAAGCGCTGGCCATACGCCCGCCGCGTAACAGCTATATTCATTGTTTGAAAAATTCGGCCGACCAGTTTATTTCACATCGCCAAAAACATACGGAGGTGGTGGCAGGATTTCCCTTCTGCGGCGCCCAAAGTCGCGACACGCTGGTGGCGTTGCCGGGTCTTACTTTGGCGGCCAACTATGATCCGAAGACCTGCAAAACCGTGCTCGACTCCATGTCGAAAGAATTGAACAACGGCCGGTTTACCGATGTGGACAAAATTCACGACGGCTTCAGCTATCCGGTAGATTCCCCGCTGTGGTATTTCTGGACCATTCAACAATATGCGCTTGCGATACCCGAAGCCAACGTATGGACGCTGTACGGTAAAAAAATGAAATCGGTGTTGCAGGCCTACGCCCAAGGCGCCATTCCCGATGTTCAACTGCACGACAACGGATTGATATGGGCCGAAGAAACCGGCAAGCCGGTAACATGGATGAATGCCGTTGTACAGGGCAAACCTGTGGTGCCCCGCTCGGGCTACCAGGTCGAGGTAAATGCGTTATGGTATAATGCCGTGTGCTATGCCATTGAACTTGCCAAAACGCATAAGGAAACTAAATTTGTAAAAGAATGGACAGCCGTTCGTGAAAAAATAGCGCAAAACTTTTTACCGGTATTCTGGTCGGACGAGCGCAAACATTTGGCCGATTACGTGGGGGTCGAAGGACAAAATATCTTCACACGCCCCAATCAATTGTTCGCCTGCGCGCTTCCCTACAGTCCGTTGCCGGATGAAGTAAAACAAAAAGTGCTCTCGGAAATAAAACGCCAATTGCTCACGCCGAAAGGCCTCCGCACCCTGTCGCCGAAAAATCCGCTGTACAAAGGACGATACGAGGGCAACCAAATCGCCCGCTTTGAAGCGCAACACCAGGGCACGGCGTATCCGTGGCTCCTGCCTTTTTATATTGAAGCCAATTTGCGCCTGTATGGGAAAAGTTTTATTTCCACCGCAAAAGAGCTGGCCATGGGATTTGAAGAAGACATGAGCCTGCATGGGTTATGCGCAATTCCCGAACTTTATCACGGCGATCCGCCGCACTCGCCCCACGGCAGCATTTCGCAAGCGTGGAGCGTGGCAGGAATATTACGAAGCATACAATTGATTGAGCAATATGAAAAATAATAACTGACATGAAAGTATTAATGTTCGGATGGGAATTTCCTCCGCATATTGCCGGAGGCTTGGGTACGGCCTGTTACGGGCTCACAAAAGGCTTGGCCAAAAATGAAGTGGAGATATTGTTTGTGATGCCGCACGCTTCGGGCGATGAAGACGAAACCGCCGTGCGGATACTTAATGCAAGCGACATTGAGATATTCGCCAACGTCAAAGACCTGGAAGAATTTTGGGAACATGTCAATTTTTTCGAAATAGGCTCGAACCTTGTTCCGTATCTTGGGCCGGAAGAATTTGAAACGCTGGTGAACTATAATATTAAAGGTACGCAGGATAAAAATCAAATTGTCGGGTTCGGACAAAAATACAAGTTTTCGGGAAAGTATGGCGCCAACCTTTTGGAAGAAGTGGCGCGTTATGCGCTGGTGGCAGCATCTGTGGCGCTGCACGAACAGTTTGATGTAATTCACGCCCATGACTGGCTCACTTACATTGCCGGTATTGTGGCGAAAAAAGTATCGGGCAAACCGCTGGTGATCCATGTCCACGCTACCGAATTTGACCGCAGCGGTGAAAATATCAACCGGCAGGTGTACGACATCGAGCGCTGGGGAATGGTGGAGGCCGACCGGGTCATTACGGTGAGCAACCTCACCCGCAACATTGTCATCAACCGTTACGGAATAGACCCGGAAAAAGTAATTACGGTACATAACGCCGTCGATTTTCAGGGCTATTCGTCGGTGAATGTAGAACGCAGCGTACCGGATAAAGTGGTTACGTTCCTTGGGCGCATCACCTATCAAAAAGGTCCCGAATATTTTATCGAGGCGGCGGCCAAAGTATTGAAAAGCTACCCCCATGTTCGTTTCGTGATGGCCGGGAGCGGCGATATGTTTAACCGCTCCATCCGCCGGGTGGCGCGGCTGGGCATCGCTTCGCGGTTTCACTTCACCGGTTTTCTACAAGGCGCCGATGTGCAACGGATGTTTGCCTACAGCGATGTGTATGTGATGCCTTCGGTGTCGGAGCCATTCGGCATTTCCCCGCTTGAGGCCATGCGTTCCAATGTGCCCACCATTATTTCAAAACAGTCGGGTGTGGCCGAGGTGTTGAAACATGCCATCAAGGTCGATTTCTGGGACGTCAACGCGCTGGCCGACGCCATGCACGGTTTGCTGGCTTATCCTGCACTGTCGAAAATGGCAGTACGTTGCGGCCTGGAAGAAGTCAACGCCCTCAAATGGGACAATGCGGCATTTCACGTGAAGAAAGTATATGAATCGGCAGTTACACCTATTATATAAGGTATAAAAACAGATGTTCTATGAAAAAAACTTTATGTCTTTATTTCCAAGTACACCAACCCTTGCGGTTGCGTCAGTACCGTTTTTTCGATATTGGGAAAGACCACTACTACTATGATGATTTCGCCAACCGCTCCATCATGCGCAAAGTGGCCGACCGGTGCTACCTCCCGGCAAACAAACTGATGCTCGATTTGATTAAGGAATACGGCAAGCAATTTAAAATTAGCTTTTCCATATCCGGAACCGCTATCGAACAATTCGAGCAATTCGCACCCGAAGTGTTGGACAGTTTTAAGGCGCTGGCCAAAACAGGCGCGGTAGAATTTTTGGCGGAAACATATTCCCACTCGCTGGCGTCGCTCAGAAGCCCCGACGAATTTCGCATGCAAGTGGAAGAGCATGCGACGCTGATTAAAAAATATTTTGGGGAGAAACCGGTAACATTTCGTAACACCGAACTAATTTACTCCGATGAAATAGGCGCCATGGTGGCCGACATGGGATATGCGGCCATGCTCACCGAAGGGGCAAAACATATCCTGGGATGGAAAAGCCCAAACTATCTTTACGCGAATGCCATCAACCCCAAACTGAAAATTCTCTTGAAGAACTACCGGCTGAGCGACGACGTCGCCTTCCGTTTTTCAAGCCGCAGCTGGAGCGAATGGCCGCTTACGGTAGAAAAATATGTGGCATGGCTGAACATGGCGGCAAAAAAAGACGAGCTCGTCAACCTGTTTATGGACTACGAAACTTTTGGCGAGCATCAAGGTGTGGAAACCGGAATTTTTGCATTCCTGCAGCATCTCCCTGCGCGGGTATTTTCTCACTCGAACTTCGAATTCCTC
>JAIRMK010000195.1 GCA_031258755.1 Prevotellaceae bacterium | reverse complement strand
GTCGCCTTTGCGCTCCATGATACGGCGCGCCAAATGGGTAATGGTCCAAAACAGGAACAGGATTGTAAATCCGCTGCACAGTGCACTCACGGAGTTAATCATGGGCGCCACGTGTTCGGGCGAGGCAAACATGCTGAACAGGCGTCCCAACAGCTGAAACACAGGGTTCCCGGGCGGGTGTCCCACTTCGAGTTTGTAGGACGAGGCAATGAACTCGCCGCAATCCCAGAAACTGGTGGTGGGCTCAATGGTGAGCAAATAAACCAGAGAAGCTATGGCGCAAACAACCCATCCCGCAATGTTATTGGCACGTTTAAAGGTATTCATCTTGTATTTTTATAGCGTATTAATTAATAGATTAAAGTGGCAAATTTACATATAAAATTCCGAAATACATACAAACAACACATGTTTTGCCATGCAAGATATACATTCCAATAATTCTACCTACCTTTGCAGAAAATTTTTTTATGGGCGTGGTTTATTCAACAAATTCCGATTTTGTGTATGCACATGACGAGAAGCAAGCGGCGCCGCCGCCCGGGAAGCAAACGTTAATTGTGACTATCGACCGCCGGCAGCGGGCAGGGAAACAGGTTACGCTGGTATCGGGTTTTACAGGGCCGGCGGCCGAGTTGGAAGCCCTGGCCAAAACGCTTAAAAGCAAATGTGGCGTTGGCGGAGCGGCAAAAGAAGGACAAATTCTCATTCAGGGCGATTTTCGCGACCGGGTGGTGGCGTTGCTGCTGGAAGCAGGATATAAAGCAAAACGGGGGAATTAAAAATGATGCGGGAGGAATTGTTAGATGCTGTTGAACTGCTGCGCGTGTCGTTTACCCGCTTAGAGGGCTGGATCGGGCTGGGTTTGTTGATATTGTTTTTTCTGAATTTTCGTTTTATCAAACAATTTTTACTGCTGTCTTTTCCGGGATTGATACATTTTCATGTGGCGCAAAAACAATTTGAAGAAAATTCGGTGGTTATTGCAAACATTCGCCGGCTGCTCTTACTGTTCAGCCAAATTTGCATATCGTTCTTTCTGTTTCTGACTATTCGCTATTATGACGTTTTCCCCAGTCATTTAACTGCCGCACAAGTTTATATCTTGATTTTATCGTCCTTTTTTGTGTTTTACATCTTAAAAACTCTCCTGCTCCGGATATTGGGATTTCTTACGGAAACAGGAACAGCCATGCGCATGATGGGCTATTACGGACAACTTTACGCCATTTCGGGCGGCCTTATTTTGTTCCCCCTCACGATATTGTTTTTTAACACCTACGCGTCGTTTTGTAAACCGTTAATTATTATTGGATTGGTGTGTTCTCTCCTCATTATTTTATTATACCTGATACGTTCCTTTCAAATTTTTATTTCTTATAAACTTTCTGTTTTCTTTTGGATTTTGTATCTTTGCACCTTCGAATTTGCACCATTTTTATTTATATGGAAGTATATTACTTTGGCGTAATCGTATGATAATTAAACATGTACTCATAGCCCAAACGGCGCCTGCAGGCCCTTCCCCTTATGCGGAATTAGCGGAAAAATATAATGTAACGGTTGACTTTTGTCCGTTTATTCGTGTAGAACGACTTTCCGGGAAAGAATTTAGAACACAACGTGTGGACATTTTAAGCCATACGGCTGTAGTGTTCATCTCTCGTACAGGAATTGACCATTTTTTCGGTTTGTGCGAAGAATTGCGAATTGCCGTACCGGAAACCATGAAATACTTTTGCCTGACGGAGTCTATCGCTTTTTATTTGCAAAAATACATTGTGTACCGCAAACGTAAGATATTTTATGGTAACGGCACTATTGAATCGATAATTGAAGCCATCGGGTCGAAGCACAAGGGAGAAATTTTTCTGCTGGCTTTGGCGAGCAACAGCAAGCCCGAAATTCAAAAAGCGTTCGAAAAGGCGAAGATGAAACATACCAAAGCCATTCTTTACCGTACGGAAAACAGCGATTTGAGCCACATAAACCTCTCCCGTTACGACATGATGGTGTTTTACAGCGCGGCCGAAGTAAAATCGTTGACCGACAATTTCCCCGAGTTTAAACAAAACGGCACGAAATTGGCGGCTTTCGGCGCCGCCACCTTGAAAGCATTGAAGGCGGCAAAACTGAAAGCGGCCGTGGAAGCGCCTACACCCGAAGCGCCTTCCATGGCGAAAGCGCTGGAATTGTTTCTGGCAAAAAAATGAACGGCTTTCGCAAAAAAGAACGCCTCTGCTCCAAAAAGCAGATTGAAATGTTGTTCATGCAAGGCAATGCCGTTTTCGTATTCCCTTTCAAAATCTACTACCGACTATCCGATGCAACGGCCGCATCGCAGGCCGCACCATGCCGGGTGATGATTACGGTGCCGAAACGGCATTTCAAAAAAGCGGTGCACCGCAATGTGTTAAAACGGCGTACGCGGGAAGCCTTTCGCCTGCACAAACAAGAACTAACGGCGGCGCTAACCGCTCAGGGTAAGTCCTTACAATTGATTTTACATTATGTCAGTGAAACAATATTGCCGTACAAATCAGTGGCCGAAGCTATAAAAAACACAAACAGCGCCCTAATACAACAGGCTGAATTATAGCATATCACATTATAACATTTTAATAATGTTTTATAATCCTAATGTTATAATCATTTAAAATCAATGGGTTAAAATCCTTGCAAAGATTGTTTTTTATCCTAAACTTAAACACATTTTAACAATTTTATATTTTGTACTTTAAAGAAAAAGCTTTACATTTGTTTCCGGAAATATTTATCGTTCTTTTATTGATTTATTTAGCGTTACTTTTGTACTTTAAAGCAAAAAAAACTTACGAATTTTCTTAAATTACTACCTAAAGCGTAAAAGTTGCGATCTGGCTTTCCCTTTTTATAATATATCGTCTATATCTAATATCAGAAAAAGATGGTGTGAGTCTAGATTTATTTGGTAGTATAGGTTTCGTAAGACCTCTTTGCATAAAATAAATTATCTGCAGACTCGCGCTTCCTTTTTATAAGTACTTAAGCATGTGTATTTTCTTTGCGTGAAGTAACGGTTTTTTTGTGAAGTTTGAGTATTTTTTTTACATTGCGTAACTTTGCAGTTTGCGTATTTGTTTTGATTGCTGACCTTCAACTGAGTATGTCGCCGGCCTCGGCCGGCGATGAACAGCTAAAACAGGCTGCCGCCCGCGCTTTGCAACTTCCTCTTGCCGATATTACAGCCCTGCAAATCGTTAGGCGCTCGCTCGACGTCAGGCACAAAAACCCGCAGCTACAGCTGAAACTCAAAGTGTATACCGAAGGAACGCCACTTCAGGATTTAACGGCGCCATCCAAATACCGGAATGTAGAGGGTAAGCCGCCGGTGGTGATTGTCGGCGCGGGGCCTGCCGGATTGTTTGCCGCACTTAAGCTGCTGGAAAAAGGCCTTCGGCCTCTTATCCTCGATCGCGGAAAGCCGGTGGAAGAACGTAAGTACGACATTGCCCGCCTGTCGCGCGAACGAGTGGTGGATGTAAATTCCAACTGGTGTTTCGGTGAAGGCGGCGCAGGCACTTATTCCGATGGCAAGCTCTATACCCGCTCCAATAAACGGGGCAACATCAGTGAGGTTTTGCAACAGTTTGTGCACCATGGCGCCCATCCCGACATTCTCATTGACGCCCACCCGCATATCGGCACCGACAAGCTGCCCCGCATCCTTGCTCGCATCCGTGAAACGATTACCGGTTGCGGCGGCGCTTATTATTTTAATACCTGCGTCAATGATTTTATAGTTAAAAACCAGACTGTGCTTGGCGTGGAAGATATGCAGGGCAAGCGTTACGAAGGTATTGCCGTGATATTGGCCACCGGCCATTCGGCGCGCGATGTGTACGAACTGTTCTACCGCCGCCGGTGGGCGCTCGAAGCCAAGCCCTTTGCCCTCGGTGTACGCGCCGAGCATCCGCAGGCGCTCATCAACGAAATACAATACGGCGCCCGGCATGGCCAATCGAATGAAATGGCGCTGCCGCCGGCCGCTTACAGTTTAACCGCGCAAGTCGGCACACGGGGCGTGTTTTCGTTCTGCATGTGCCCCGGCGGCATCATGGTGCCTGCCGTCACGGCGTCCGGCGAAACGGTGGTGAATGGCATGTCTAATTCCCGGCGCAGTTCGCCGTATGCCAACGCCGGCATTGTGGCGCAGGTCGACCCTGCCGAGTTGTCCGACTATCAGGAACACGGTGTTCTCGCCGGCCTGCGGTTTCAACAGGATCTGGAGCGGAATGTACAGGCACAAGGCATGTCCCTGACCGCCCCCGCACAGCGGCTTGTGGACTTCATGGCCGGAAAAACCTCCGCCACCCTGCCTGAGACGTCCTACATTCCGGGCGTGGCGCCGGCGCCATTGCATGAGTTGCTGCCGGCGGTTGTTGGCCGGAGCCTGCAAGCGGCGTTCGCACAGTTCGGCAAGAAAATGCCCGGCTATCTTTCGAAAGAAGCCGTGCTGGTGGCGGTGGAGTCGCGCACCTCATCGCCGGTGCGCATAGTGCGCGACCCACACACTTTGCAGCATGTGCAACTCGCCCGCCTGTACCCTTGCGGGGAAGGGGCAGGCTATGCCGGCGGCATCACTTCTTCGGCCATCGATGGGATACGGTGCGCGGAAAAAATCGCATTACTTAGTTAAAAGTTATGGTTTGTAAGTGAGCGGAAAGTAGCGGTTTTTTTCATGTGTGGCCTGATTTTCATTAATTTTAACATAAAAAGTCTTAAATTATCTTAAAATTAGGTAATTCCTCTGTATTTTAACACAAATATATGCAAAAATAAGATATATTTGCCTGCAGAAGAAGAACTAAAATAGATGTTACGTACTCGCCGGTGGAAAGATTTTTTCCAAAGGAGGACAACGAGACGTAGGATTGCACGCACAATTCTGAAAATTTTAGAGATGAGCGCGGATAAAAATGTATCCGCAGCGCAGCTTTGTATTCAGCTGGGGGTGCATGATGTCGACTCGCGTTGTATGATGCAGGAAGCGCTACGTATTCTGCAGCTGCGAGGCTATATTGAAGAACGGTTCCCCGACCGCTACCGCCTGTGCCGGAAAGACCTGATCACCGGTGTGATCGATATTGTGTCGGACAACACGCCCGCCATCCTGTCCATTTACCATAAGAAACCGGTACCCGTGGTGCGCGAACATCTGCGGGGCGCAAGCTACGGCGACACCGTGTATGCCGCAGTGAAAAAAGACGCGCACAACCAACCGGTGGCAGAAGTGATACGCATTATCCGCTTTGCCCAGCGCACCATGCCCGGAACGATTGAAGTGCTGCAGGAAAAAGCATGGTTTATTCCCGACCAAAATATATACCGCGATATTATCATTCCGCTACATAAGCTCAACGGCGCGGAGGACGGCGACGCCGTAGTGATAGAGATTGAAGCGAAATCGCAGCAGCAACGAACGCTACAAGGCCACGTGACGGAAATACTCGGGAAGCGGGGCGACCCGGATCTCGATATGGCAATCCGGATGAAGCGGTATAATTTTAGTTTCTTCTTCTCCGCCACGCAAGAGCAGGAAGCACAGGAGGTCATCGCGACTGCTCAAGACCCCGCGCATAAAGAACCTTTCTATCGTACGGATTTGCGCGGCGTACCCACATTTACCATCGACCCGCCGGGCTGCTCGGACATCGACGACGCATTGTCGATTAGAAAAATGTCCAACGGAAACTTGGAAATCGGGGTACATATCGTGGACATCAGTTACTATCTGAGGAAAGACTCGGCGCTCGACCGCGAGGCGGCACTGCGGGGCACATGCGTGTATTTGTCCAACCGCATGGTTCCGATGTTGCCGTTACCATTCATCGAGCACTGCTCCCTCTCGGCCGGCCACGACAAGCGGACTTTCTCCGTGATGTTTGAAGTGAGTCCGGGTGGAAAAGTGTTGCACAGCAAGCTCGAGAAGACATTAATTTGTTCGCAGCGACAATTCAGTTACGCGGAGGCCGACCGGATCATCAAATCGGGAAAGGGTGACATGGCCGGGGAGCTTCAAGCGTTGGCACACATCTCGCAGATATTGCGCAAAAACCGTTTCCATAACGGCGCCATTTCTTTTGAAGGGCGTACGCAGGTTCATTTTGAATTTGACAAACACGAACATCCGGTCAATGCTTTTGTCCACCATCCCAACCGGGCTACTTCACTGATTGAAGAGTTTATGTTGCTGGCCAACCGGTCGGTGGCCGAGAAGATCTGCAAAAACTCTTTCTGTGCACCAAAAACAAAACGGCCGTTCATCTACCGTGTGCACGGACTTCCGAACCCTACAAGGTTCGACCGGTTTATACACATGATCCGCTATTTGGGTTACCCGATGGGAGAAGTCTATTCGAGCCGCACGCTGGCACAGCAAATGAGCCAGTTATTGAATAATGTACACGGACAACCCGATGAACGTTTGTTGAATTTGCTGGCGCTGCAATCCATGTCCAAGGCGCGTTATTCCGCCGGTTGCAAGGCACACTATGCATTAGGTTTCGGGTCTTACACCCATTTCACGTCGCCGCTGCGCCGCTATGCCGACGTGGTGGTACACCGGCTGATGGAGCACTATGTATTGCTTCAACAGAATACCCCGCTGCCGGGCTACGAGCAGGCAGAACTGGAAAAATTGTGCGACTACCTGACGTTACAGTCCAACAAAGCAAAGGAAGCGGAAGAGGATTATATCCAGCAGAAGGCTGTGGAATACATGGAAGACCACGTCGGAGAGTTGTTTGCGGCTAAGATTTACAACCTTAACGAACGGGAAATTATGATTGAATTAACCCACAGCGGCATTGTAGGCCGTGTGTATATTGCAAAAATTGAAGGGCACGACTGTTTCTACGATCCGCAAAATTGCAGGGTCACCAATCCGATGAATACGGTTGATTATAAGTTGGGTGATAACGTGCTGGTGGCGTCAAGCCACGTCGACAAGTTCTCGAAAGATATTACTTTTTCAATAATAAAGCCTTTAGAAAATGACCGGTACAACTCTTTTTGTTTTTAGCTACTTCTTCCGGCGTTCCGGTGGCGACAACTGTTCCGCCGCCGGCGCCGCCTTCCGGTCCAAGGTCGATGATGTAATCGGCGGTTTTGACCACATCCATGTTGTGCTCAATCACCATCACCGTGTTGCCGCGGTCGACCAGTTTGTCGAGCACTTCGAGCAAAATGCGCACGTCCTCGAAATGCAAGCCGGTAGTGGGTTCATCGAGGATGTAAAGGGTGTTTCCCGTATCGCGCTTTGCCAGCTCGGCCGCCAGCTTCACCCGCTGGCTCTCGCCCCCGCTGAGGGTGGTGGACGGCTGCCCCAGCTTGACATATCCCAAACCCACATCCTGCAAGGTTTTGAGGCGCTGCATAAGGTGCGGAACGTGCGCAAAGAAATCGCACGCCTGATTGATGGTCATTTCAAGCACTTCGTTAATATTTTTGCCCTTGTACTTTACGTCCAGCGTCTCGCGGTTATACCGGCGTCCGTTGCAGGCTTTGCAGGGAACATATACGTCGGGAAGGAAATTCATTTCAATGGTCTTGACACCGGCGCCGCGACATTCCTCACAGCGCCCGCCGCGCACGTTGAAGGAAAAGCGTCCCGCCTTATAGCCGCGTATTTTCGCATCGGGGGTTTCTTCAAACAACTTGCGAATGTCGGTAAACAAATTGGTGTAGGTGGCCGGATTGCTGCGCGGCGTGCGTCCCAGCGGCGACTGGTCAACCTCCACCACCTTGTCGATATGGTCTATGCCTGCGACGGTTTTATAAGCCAGCGGCGCCTGATAGGAATGATACAGCGCCTGACTGAGTATGGGCTGTAATGTTTCATTCACCAGCGTCGATTTGCCGCTTCCGCTCACACCTGTCACACAGATGAGCATCCCCAAAGGAAACGTCACATTCACCGCTTTCAGGTTATTGCCCGTAGCGCCGGTAATACTGATAAATTCGCCGTTTCCCTTGCGCCGTGCGGCAGGGACGTTTATTTTCTTCGTCCCGCAAATATAAGCGAGGGTAAGTGATTTGCCGGTATCGGCACGACAAACGCCGTCGTCTATCCGTCCGTTAAACACTACTTCGCCGCCTTTGCGCCCCGCCCCGGGTCCCATGTCTATCACGTAATCGGCGCTGCGGATCATTTCCTCGTCGTGTTCCACCACGATGACGGAATTGCCTTCGTCGCGCAGTTTTTTCAGGGCGTCAATCAGCTTGCGGTTGTCGCGCTGGTGCAGGCCGATACTCGGCTCGTCGAGGATATACAGCACGTTCACCAGTTTCGAGCCGATTTGCGTGGCCAGACGTATGCGCTGGCTCTCGCCCCCGCTAAGGCTGCGCGTGCTACGGCTAAGCGAAAGGTACGACAAGCCCACATCGAGCAGGAACGTGAGCCGGTCGCGGATTTCTTTTAATATATCCCGGGCAATGGCCTGTTGTTTCCGGGTCAGCTGTGCGTCGAGGCGGCTAAACCAGTCGGAGAGCGTATCAAGATCCATTTCGGACAGTTCGGCGATATGCTTGCCGGCAATTTTAAAGAACAGCGCCTCTTCCTTCAACCGCGTGCCGTGGCACACCGGGCATACGGCATACTTGATGAAGCGCATCGGGGAGCTTTTGCTGCTTTCAGCGTCTTCTTCCGCATTTTCCAGCACATTTACGATACCGCCAAACGTGGTCATGTAATTCAGCGAGGAGCCGTTTACGGCCTGTACGCGGAATAACTCGTCCGACCCGTAAAGAATCATGTTCACCACGTCTTCGGA
>JAIRMK010000160.1 GCA_031258755.1 Prevotellaceae bacterium | reverse complement strand
CGTGGCATTGCCAGGCAATGCCGCCAAGGAAAGCAAGCGCAAGACGCACATACGGCATTTCACGCAATGTTTCATTCCAATCCCTGCGCCGGCGGGAATGATCGGATGGTTTACGCACAATAGAGTTTGACTATGTTTACTATAACTTCAAACGATTTTTGCATGCTTTCGAGTGGTACATATTCATAAATGCTGTGGAAATTGTGGCCTCCGGCGAAAATATTCGGACAGGGCAGTCCCATGTACGACAGTCGTGCGCCGTCGGTGCCGCCGCGGGCAGGCCTGATGATCGGCTTTACACCGGCCATTTCCATAGCTTTTACGGCATTTTCAACGAGGTGGATGTGCTTTTTAATTTCATCATACATGTTGTAATATTGGTCTGTAAACCGTATGGTGAAAGTGTTTGCGCCGTATTTTTTATTAAGCAGGCCGGCGTTTTCTTCTAAAAAAGATTTCCGCCGGTTAAAAAGTTCGCGGTCATGATCACGGATGAGATATTGGGCAGTGGCTTTACCGGCGTCGCCCTGCAAGTGATGCAGGAAATAAAATCCTTCGCGGTCTTTTGTCGTTTCGGGGCGTTCGCCGAGAGGCAGCAACGCATTAAATTCTTGTATGAGCAACAACGCATTTTTGAATTTCTCGGAAGCATATCCCGGATGCATGTTGCAGCCTTCTACAGTGAGGTCGGCCAGGGCGCCATTGAAATTTTCCACGTCCAGTTCGCCGATTTGTCCGCCGTCAACGGTGTAGGCATAGTCGGCGCCGAACGCTTGAATGTCGAAACCCTCTACGCCGCGTCCTGTTTCTTCATCGGAGGTGAACGCAAGGTGAATGTCGCCGTGTTCCATGCCGGGATGTTGCGTGAGGTATTGCGCCAGATGCATGAGGATGGCCACGCCGGCTTTGTCGTCGGCGCCCAGCAGGGTAGTGCCGCCGGTGGTGATGAGCATTTGCCCCTTGTAAGCGACGAGGCCGGGGAAGTCGGCTACGCGCAGGTATATGTTTTTTTCGGGATGTAAGAGAATATCCTGTCCGTCGTAGTGTTCAACAACTTTTGCCTGAATGTTCGCACCGCTCACATCGGGCGACGTGTCGACATGCGCAATAAATCCGAGCGCCGGCGTTTTTTTAGCGCTGTTGGCGGGGATATGTGCGAAAACAGCGCCCTGCGGATGTATTTGCGCCTGAATTCCCATCGCCTGCAACTCGCCGGCCAGCACTTCCAGCAATGCCGACTGCCCGGCCGTACTGGGCTTTGCGGCCGATTCCGGATCCGATTGCGTGTCGCAGGCGATGTATCGTAGAAACCGTTCGAGTAAAATATTCATTAGTAGTGGTTGTTATTTTATGCCAAAGATAAGGATTTTTTTGTACATTTGTGCGTTGCGCGAGTATTATTTTAAAACAGGTATATGTTGAATATCGGATGTCATTTATCTTTGTCGAAGGGGTATGCTGCCATGGGCGCCACGGCTGTGGGGATTGCGGCAAATACGTTCCAGTTTTTCACCCGCAATCCGCGGGGCGGCGCCGCGAGGGAAATTGACCCGCAGGATGCGGCGGCATTGGCAAAGTTGATGGATGAAAAACATTTTGCGCCTTTGTTGGCGCATGCGCCCTATACGTTGAATTTGTGTTCTGCCGATGTCAATACCCGTATGTTTGGGTTTACACTTATGGCGGATGACTTATGCCGTTTGGCGCAATTGCCTTGCAAGTTGTATAATATTCATCCCGGAAGCCATACGGGACAAGGCGTAGAGGCAGGTATCAGTCAAATTGCGGAGGCGTTGAACAACATTATTCGTCCTGACCAAACAGTGATGGTATTGCTTGAAACAATGTCGGGCAAAGGGAGTGAGGTAGGGGTGACCTTTGAGGAAATAAAAGCCATCATAGACGGAGTTGAACTGCAGGAGAAGATGGGTGTTTGTTTGGACACGTGTCATGTGTATTCGGCCGGCTATGATATTGTGAATGATCTTGACGGGGTGCTCACAAAATTCGATAAGACAGTAGGCTTAAAACGCCTGAAAGCCATTCATTTGAATGACAGCATGACGCCGTTTAACAGCCGGAAAGACCGGCACGAGTTGTTAGGCAAAGGAAGCATTGGGCTTGAGGCTCTTGCAAGGGTTGTCAATCATCCCGAATTAAAACACCTGCCCTTTCTGCTTGAAACGCCTAACGAACTTGACGGTTATGCCAAAGAAATCAAGACGTTAAGGGCATTGTATGATTTCGTATAGTTGTTAGTCTTCATCTTTATTTTGTGGTTAATAACAAGCTGTTGATAACTTTTCATGTGATTATTAACATATTTAGTATGATTTAAAAAAGATTAGCATTACTTTTGTTACGAAAAAAGATGAAAAACTAAAAACCACAATTATGAATACAATTTTTTCAACTATGAGGGGAATATTTTCCATCTCAATGCTGGTTTTTTCCGTATCAGGATTATTGGCGAATGATAATAACAAGCCGGATCCTGCTTCGGTGAAGGTCGATCGCTATGTTGACCGTGCGTTTCGTACGATGTATCCCATGGCTTCGGAGGTGGTTTGGGCCAAACAAAAAAATTATTATGTGGCTGAATTTCAGATTGAGGATATTGAGGTCACGGCTTGGTACGACCAGCTTGGTGTGCATTATATGAGCATGACGAACATGCCGTATGAGCAACTTCCGGAGGATATAAAAGCAACATTTTCCTCAGGCGAGTATGAGTCGTGGGATGTGGACGAAGTAAGCCTTGTGGAACGCAAGGGGAAAGAGCCGCTTTATACGGTTGCGGTGGCATCGGATGATCAGAAGTATAACCTTTGTTATTCGGCTAACGGTTTTCTCATGAAAGTAATTGTAAATACCGCCAATGCGCTTCTTTCCCTATTGGAAATAGAAAAAGAAGCGGATAAACCTGCTGAAGTTTACGCTTATACCATTAATATGGTGGTAGGCGTGGGGAAGTGATTATACCGGAATGTCTTTGTTTACATTCTTCGAGCCTATCAGGGCGTAGAACAACAAATAAGCCAAGCCTGCAAAAACCACCCAATAACTTGTCATATATCCTGCAACGTCGGCTACGAAACCTTGCAAAGCGGGAAGTAGTCCGCCGCCGCAAACCAATACCATGAAGATGCCCGATGCGGCAGCCAGGTATTTGCCCAGGCCTTCTACTGCCAGATTGAATATGCCGCCCCACATAATGGAAGTGCATAATCCCGCCAAGACTAAAAACATGGCGTTAATAGGCACTTGCGCCAGCCCGAAAGAAAGATTGCCGGTACCGCCTTTTTGTAATACCGGTAAAGAAATTTGGGTGTCGCTTGAAAGGAAAATGGCACAGGTGACTAAAATCAGACCGACTAAGGAGGCCACCGACAGCATGGCTTTGCTGGATACCTTTCCGCCGATAAAAGCGCCGACCAGACGTCCGATTAGCATCAAGAACCAGTAAGTGCCGACTACAAACCCTGCCGTTGTGGTATCCAAGCCGCCTGCCAGCGGGTCGGAAAGAAACAGGTTCATGGTGCCGGGAATGCCTACTTCAACACCCACATAAACAAAAATCGCTATTGCGCCTAATACGAAGTGACGGAATTTTAAAGCGCCAGAGAGTAGTTTGCCTAATGGTTCGGCCGATTTTTCGGCATTCGGTTCGGGAATATTTACTATAGCCAGTACCACGAATATCAGTGCAAAAATACCCATAGCAATATACATTACGGGAAACACATCAGTGATATTGGCCTTTGCCAGTTCGCCTATTAAAATTCCCACAAACATGGGCGTGAACGTAGCCATTACCGAATTGAACGAACCGCCTATCTGAATAAGCTGGTTGCCTTTATTTCCGCCGCCGCCCAAGGTGTTCAACATGGGGTTGACAACCGTATTTAACAGACACATAGAGAAGCCTGCAACGAAAGCGCCCAAAAGATATATGATAAAAGCCGATTCAAGGCTTGCATGGCCTGAAAGATATTGGATGCCGACGCCTAAAAACCCTACGGCAATGGCAATTAAGGCTGTTTTTTTGTAGCCTACTTTTTGCAAGAGGATGCCACCGGGTATTCCCATCACAGCATAGGCAATAAAGTTAGCGGCATTTCCCAACATTCCTAAAAAATTAGAAATGCCAAACTGGTTTTTTAATACAATCCCCATCGGCGCTGCAAGGTTTGTCACAAACGAAATCATCCCAAAGAGGATGATCATCATTACGATGGGTAATGCATAATTTTTGTTTTGTTTTGTTGTCATAATTTAATAAGGTAATAGGTTAAAATTAACGGACAAATGTACGATTTTTTTTGAAAATCCAAAAATAAAATAAATTATTTGCACGGTAAGCAAAAAAAATCTACTTTTGTACCCGCATTGGTTCGGCGCAATGTATCCATTGCCCGACGAAAAGGGAATCAGGTGAAAGTCCTGAACAGACCCGCTACTGTAAGTCCTATGCAACATTTTGGCAATGCTTTGCCACTGTTCCGTTTGGGAATGGGAAGGCCGCCAAAGATGGGGACAAGTCAGGAGACCTGCCAACGCAAAAATAGTTTTAAAGCTTTCGAGGAAAAGGCTTTGAAGTAAAAGGTAAACCTGCATAGTTTTCCATTCGCTTTATTTATTATTTCCCTTGAAGCTATTTGATGAACCTCAAATGGTGAATGTATGTATTCAGGTAAATACACCTGTGTGTGGGTAAAGGGTGCTTTATGCTTTGCTGTGATAAAGATTATGGTAACAACGACGTTGTTTGCGCAAATGTCATTGGATACCAGCAAGGTGTATAGTCTTCACGAGGTGGTGGTGGTGGGGCAACAGCCGAATGCTGAAATTATTCCCGTGCAAACCTTGTCGAATGAGATGTTGCAGCGGCTCTCCGCCCATTCCGTAGCCGATGCGCTCCGGTATTTTTCCGGCGTGCAGCTGAAGGATTACGGCGGGGTAGGAGGGTTGAAAACCGTGAATGTCCGCAGTCTGGGCACCAATCATGTGGGCGTATTCTATGACGGCATCGCCATCGGGAACGCCCAGAACGGACAGGTGGACATGGGGCGGTTTTCGCTGGATAACATGGAGGCGATTTCCCTGTACAACGGTCAAAAGAGCGCCCTGTTGCAATCGGCGCGCGATTTCGCATCGGCGAATGCCATTTACATGACCACGCGCAAGCCGGTGTTCGACGACGGCGAGAACAGCCACGTCAGGCTCACGTATAAAACAGGTTCGTTCGATGCGCTCAACCCGTCGGCGCTGTGGGAACACAAGTGGAGCAAGCATCTTCACAGCTCCGTAAACGTGGAACAGTTATATACGTCGGGGAAATACAGGTTCCGCTATGCGAAGAAAGATGGCTACGACACCACCGAAGTGCGGCAAAACGGCGATGTGACCATGTGGCGGGCGGAGGCGGCGCTGTTCGGCACGCTTCGAGACGGCGAATGGCGGGCAAAGGCGTATTACTACCGCTCGGAACGCGGCTTTCCGGGCGCGGCGGTGCGCGAGGAGCCGGGCAAGTTCAGGCACGCCGACCGGCAATGGGATGATAATTTCTTTGTGCAGGGCTCGTTCCGCAAAACTTTCTCCACCCTTTACAGCCTTTTGCTCAACGGCAAATATGCGTACGACTACTTGCACTATCGCTCCGACCCGCGCCTCGATGTAACGACCATGTACGTGGACAACCAGTACCGGCAACAGGAGACGTATTTTTCGTCGGCGCATGAGTTTGCGTTTTTTGACTTTTGGAAAGCCGCACTGGCAAGCGATTTCCAGTTCAATACGCTGGACGCCGATTTGTGGGATTTTGTATATCCCAACCGGTATTTATGGTTGACGTCGGCGGCCACTTCGTTGCACTTTT
>JAIRMK010000137.1 GCA_031258755.1 Prevotellaceae bacterium | reverse complement strand
ATGTGCCCGGCACAGTCGAAACGGAAAATCTCACAAACTTAGTCGATAAACTGCTTGACCCGGTGCGTGAGCAATGGGGCAAACCCATTCGCGTGAATAGCGGCTATCGGAGCATGGCGATTAATATGGCTGTTGGCGGCGCCGCAACCTCGCAACATCTCAAAGGCGAAGCAGCCGACATCACGGCCGGTAGCAAGGAAGAGAACAAAAAACTGTTTGAGTTAATCAAGTCGGGGTATGTATTCGACCAGCTCATTGATGAAACTGATTACACATGGCTCCACGTGTCTTTAAAGAGAAACGGCGTAAACAGGAAGCAAATCCTGCACTTATGAAAACGGCAGGCATCATATTAGTGGTCGTATTGGCGCTGGCCGCCGGCTTCTACCTTGGCCACCGCTCGGTATCGGTGACGGAAACCACCACCGTAGAATACCATCCCATGCCCCCGGTGCATGTGTCTATTGATGCGCCGGCGCCGCTCCGGTTCACTGTCCCCGACTTACCACAATGGCTATACTTCACCGACACCGTCACGCAGCGCCCGGTTATCGACACCGCCGCTATTCTCGCTGATTGGATACTGAAACGCGAATACGGCGACCGGCTCGTTGAGGACACCACCGGAACTATTGATTACTTTGCGATTGTTCAGTACAACAGGCTACAAAACATCGCACTCGATTACACCCCAATACAACGTAGCGTGACCATCACCCGGACGATACAGCCACGCTTCACGCCCTTTGTCCTCGTCGGGGCCAACACAGCCGGCTTCGGGCAGGTGGAAACAGGCGTGCTGTTAAACCGGGCCGCGTTTTCGATAGAACTCGGAGCCGGCGCACCGGGAAAATATGTTGGGGCTAAAGTCGGGCTAAGGTTTTAGGGTCTATTGAAAAACGGATGTTCGACAAATCGCTGTGCGTTTTCTTCCTGTTTGATTTTGATATATTTTCTGAATGACTTTTCTGTGGTGTGGCCGGAAAATCCCATAATCGTGTAAATGTCAATGCCTGCGAGATACATGTTCGTGCAGCCGGAGCGCCGGGCCTCGTTGAAAAAAACGAGCAGGTTTTTTATGACGGAGCCGATGGTATTTTTAGCATAGTGCCGTTTTTCGCCGTTTTTTTCGTATGTCTGTTGCAGCAGATGGTTTCGTAGCGAGCCGTAAAACTCAGACGTAATATGCTCAAATTTCAGGCGTGTTTTGAATTTCTTTTCATAATCGGAAAGGTGTTCAATGGCTACCCCATAGTTTTTTTTCGTCTGAATGCTTTTACTGCAATTCTGTTTGAAGGCTTCGGCAAATTCGAGGACGTAAGGAGACTTTTCATTCTCGGTATATCCACTCCGCACCTTCAATGCGTGTTCTATTGCCTCCCTAAAATCGGATAGGGTGGGTGTCATAATCTTCACCTCGTATCCTTTTGCCACGTCTTTCAGTAATTTTTCCCATTCGTCCAGCCGTTCGTTGATATGCCTTGCTTCGGGATATTCCCTTTCTGTCCGGCTGCGGCATTTCGATTGGTTCCAGAAGCGTGGATTTGCCGACACGCCAATGGCGACCGGATATTGTGCTCCAAAAAATGAAACGATTGCACGGATTGCGCTTTTTTTCTTATCTTTGTGCCTGATAAAGAATTTTACAGTTGCCATTGTTGAGAATTAAAAGGTTAAAATCATTTTGGGTTCCGGGTATGAGTACGAAAAAAAAGGCAATAAAAAGGGTAATAAAAAAGGTTGTTTATGCAAATATATAAAAAAAGTTTTACAAATAGATGAACGATTAAAGAACTAAAAACTAATGTAAAAACTGTTTTATGAACGCTATTAAAAAAGTTTTACATACATGCCATTTAATTCCTGTTCCGGGCACTATGGTTCAGGGAAGTAAACACATAGCACTGCTTTTCTTTGCGATTGCGCTTTCCGGCTGTGCCGATATTGACGGAATGAGCGATGAGGCATCTATAACCTCTTTTCGTGTATTATCCTGCCGCCCCGAAGGTATCCGGACAAGCCTGCCTGTGATTACCGGCAATACAATCACCATTCCTTACAAGAATAACGCACCGTCTTGTCCCGACATGATTACCGTTGAAGTGGCCTACACGACGGCGGGCAGTGTGGTTGATGTATTGACGGATGCCGGCGATGACCCTTCGACGCTGGTTTTTGAAAGCGAATCGGCTCCTCATGAGATTTCGCTGATTACCAAAAGCGGCGTGCCGGTGACCTATACGGTGAAATTGGAAAACCGGCAGAGCGAACTTTCCATCCTTCATTTTGCGGTGCAACATTCCGCGCCTGCACAGGCAGAAATGCCGCCTGTCGGTGTGCTGGATTTTTGCAGTAAATCAGTTACCCTGATGCTCGCACGTGGTGTTTTCCCATTGACGGTAACGCCTGATATCACTTTGTTTGAAGGCGCCTCGTTCAAAGATTATGTGCCGGGCGCCGACTTGGTATTTCAAACAGCCGGCGATATACGTACACTTACGGTTGCGTATGGTGAAGAAGAACTTGACTGGACGGTGCGCCTGGAAGTGGCGCCGCAGTTGCCCAACAGCGGGTTCGACGAATGGTTTCACGCCTGGCTGCCGCCCAATGAAACAAAGGAGCAAATCGGGCGTAGCGCTGCGGAATTGTTCTGGTGTACCACCAATGACCCCTTAGCGGGCTTTGAAACCACGAAAGTGGCCGGAGAACGCGGTGGCGCCGGCGATTATGCCGCACAATTACATACTAATATAAAAGATGTGGTGGGCATCAGGAAACTGGGCGCTGCCGGTCTTTTTATCGGATTTTTCAAATTAAATCTTGCCTATCTTGATGATCCGGTGCGGATGACGAAAATGGGACGTCCGTTTTTGCTGCGTCCTAAAAAAGCGGTGTTCTCGGGAAAGTATATAGCCGGACATCCTTATTATACGCAAGACCCCGAAACCAAAAGGCCGGTGGAAACGCCCGGCAATGACCGGGGAAGTTGCCGGATGCGCCTTGAGCACTGGACAGATTACACAGGCAAAGTGCTGTATAACCACGTACCGGTTACGCCTGAGGAATATGAAGCGATAACCCGCGTGGTAGTGGGTGAAGGGGAACTTATTATAGACCCTGTGCCGGACTGGACGCGCATGGAAGTGCCTGTGGTTTATAAATCCGGTTTGCAGGTTACACACATTATCGTGGATTTTGCGTCGAGCAAGGACGGGGCGCTATTCCGCGGCGCCGACGGCAGTGTATTGACCGTGGATAATTTCGAATTGTTGTATGACTAAATGATGAAAAAGACAATTATCATGGTGCTGTGGGCTTTATTCTCGTGCTTCCCTTTGGTAGCGCAGATAGCAGAAAGGCAGCCTGCTTTCCGGGATAAGGCGCACGAATGGAAGGTTTCCGGGCAATTGGGACTGCAGGCCGGAGGAGCCATTCCGCTTCCCATGTCGGCCCTGTCGGGCGACGACGGCGCGGTGAATGCGCAGGTTAAGGTGTATCCGCGGCTGGCTGCCCGCGTGGGCAGGCGTTTGTCGAATAACTGGTGGGCGTATGTGGGGCTGAATTATGCCTCGTCGGGCATTACGGCCAAAGCCCGTGTGAAAAACCAGCGTATTAAGGAAATTGACCGCGGAAGCGGAGAATTGACGGTTAAATATTTCACCGGCGTATCCTACGTCGATATGGCTTTTGCGTATGCCGAATTTCCGGTATATGCCGAATATTCCGTTTCACCACGCAACAAACTGCTCATGGGGTTGTATGGCGCTTACAAAGTAAGCGGAAAATTTGAAACCACGGCTGTGAAAGGGTTTACCAGCGACAAGCCGGATAACGTACATGCGGAAGTGCGCTCCTCCGACAATATCCGGAGTAATTTCTCAGACGATCTTCGCGATTGGGATTTCGGTGTGTTGCTGGGCTATGAATTTGCGGTGTTTTCACGCCTCAATGCGGGGTTACATTTGAATTTTAGTCCCTTTGATATTTTTAAAACTGCGGTGGATTATTTTGACTACACCATGCATCCGTTGCGTGGATCCATCATGGTGAGTTACGATTTATTCCGGCGGTAACACCTTTTTGCTTATATTTTTATGATCTCCTCCAGAAATTCGCTCAATTCCACATATAGCCGTTGTGTAGGCAATCCCATAACATTAAAGTAAGAACCTTCAATGTGTTCAATGCCAATATAGCCGATCCATTCCTGTACGCCGTAAGACCCCGCTTTGTCGAAAGGTTTGTAAGTGTCCACATAATAGGAAATTTCAGCGGGCGACAAGTGCCGGAATGTGACGGCAGAGCAGGCCGTGAAACATTTTTCATGGTGACTGGTGCGCATGCAGATCCCTGTAAGCACTTCATGCCGGTTGCCCGAGAGGGTTTGCAACATGCGGGCGGCGTCGCCGGCGTCAACCGGCTTCCCCAGTACCTGCCCCTTGCAGGCTACAATGGTGTCGGCGGTAAGCAGCAGTTCGTTGTCTGACAGGTTGCGGGGAAATGCCTGTGATTTCAGTTTGGCAAGAAATTCGGGTATTTTGGCGGGCGGAAGGTCCGGCGGATATGTTTCGTCCACCTCTTGCCCCAATTCCACGAAATAATTGATGCCCATTCCCTTTAATAACTCTTTTCGCCGCGGGGATCCGGAAGCCAGAATTACTTTATAATCATTTATTTGACTTAGTAACATTTAAATTATATTAAATAACTTATTAGTTATAATTATTTTGTATTACTTTGTACTTTGTTCATATCTTGCAGTTTAAGATATATTTCCCGGCAAATCCATGCGTCGGTGGCGGCGTAGCGTTGCTGGGCGTCGGAGAGGTCGGGGCGTTCCCAGTTCGACAGGCGTTGGCTTTTTGAAATTGTGGCATTGAGGATGAGCTCGCTGAGCGTTTTAAGCGCTTTATATTGTACAAACCCATATTGTTCCACCACTTTTTGTATGTCAATGAATGATTTGGGCAAAAACGGCGTAAGACGTTGCAGGGTCTTTATATCGTCGTGTACCGCAGCGCCTATTTTAATCACCTTGGGGTCGGCAAGCAGGTTGCATATACTTTCGGGAAGACCGATTTTATTCAGCCGGAAAAGATAGGCGCGCTTGTCGTCGGAGAGTTGTAATAAGGCTACTTTCCGGGTTTGACTTTCTATACGATTGAAAGCAGGCCGTGTCTCGGTATCGAATCCCAATATTTTTTGCTGTGACAAATAGGCTATTGCACCGGCACATTTTTCGGGATTGTCCACTACAATAGTCTTTCCTTCAAAAAAAATAATCTTTTTAGTCATGCCATCGTATTCTACCATCATTTGTCTCGTCTATTTTTTTGTTTTCCATTAACCACCGTAATACTTTTAAAGCCTTTTCACTGTTTCCTTTCAAGCTGTCAATGCATTGTTCAATGGTATAATTATTTTTATGAATTATTTTTTTTATTTGCCCGAGGAGCAGATCAAATTCATAACGGCTCAGGTCGAGTTCGTTGCGGGAGACGCATACATCGCATCGCTTGCAACAGGAACTGTCGGTCTCTCCAAAATAGTCGAGCAGTTGCTGGCTGCGGCACCGCGTGGTTAAAGTCGCATATTGTAGCATGGCGTTCATGCGCTGCTCATATCGTTGTTTGCGCATTTGATAATTTTCGGGCGAAATGTATAAATTTTTTTCATGCAAACGTTCTGTATTAAAGATTATCAGCGGAGTACGCTTTTTGGGTATGTACTCGATAACGTGCATTTTTGAAAGACGCAACAAAAAGTTTGCCACTTCTTCCTCCGTTATACCATTCATTCTCGCAATGTGCTGCTCGTCAATGTTTGCGTAGTTTGAAAAGAGACCGCTATAAAGACGTAAAAGTGTCTTGGTGAATTGGTCGAGCACGGCATTAGCTACCTGTATTCTATATAGATCGTCGCGGTTTGCCAGAAACATGATGCGAGTGGGATTATCCAACTCATCAGTAATTTCAAAATACCCTTCACGTTGCAGGCATTGCAGCGCATTATAGGCGGTGAGCGAATGAATCCCGTACCGGTTTGAGAAGTCTATAAGATTGAAGCTGTGTGTGGTGCCTTTTCCCGCTTCATGAGGCAATTGATAATAGGAATAAATATCCTGGTATATTTTTTTGATAATTTCAATGGGAGGAAAGGCAATTTGGAAACGTCGAATCATTTTCAATCTGTCCGATTCGTTGTAGAGCAACACCGCGTATGCGGTTTTCTCATCGCGTCCGCCGCGCCCGGCTTCCTGAAAATAAGCCTCAATGCTTTCGGGCAGTTCCATGTGGATGACCACGCGCACGTCGGGTTTATCTATTCCCATTCCGAAAGCGTTGGTACATACCATTATCCGTATGCTTCCACGTTTCCATCCGTCTTGTTTTTTATTGCGTATTTCAGCACTTAGTCCCGCATGATAATAGTCGGCGCTGATGTGGTGTTTCAGCAGCAAATCCGCTAAATCTTTCGTAGATTTTCGGTTGCGTACATATATAATGCCTGAGCCGGGAATGGTGTGGCATATTTTCAGCAACATCTTGAGTTTATCTTCCGTTTGCCGTACCACGTATATCAGGTTTTTACGTGCAAAACTTTTCTGCAGCAGGTTTTTTTTCCTGAAATGCAATTTCTCCATAATATCCTGCGCCACTTGTGGGGTGGCGGTGGCCGTTACGGCCAGCACAGGCACGTCGGGAATAAGTGGGCGGGTCTCGGCGATTTGCAGGTAGGAGGGGCGGAAATCGTATCCCCATTGCGAGATACAATGCGCTTCATCGACGGTAAGCAGATTGACATTCATTTTTTGCACCCGTACGCGGAAAAGTTCCGTTCCCAGTCGTTCAGGCGAGAGATAAAGGAATTTATAGTTGCCGTAAACGGCATTGTCGAACGCCACATCCATTTCATGTGCGGTCATACCCGAATATATGGCTAAGGCTTTGATGCCGCGTTGTTTCAGGTTCTCGACCTGGTCTTTCATGAGTGCGATTAACGGCGTGACTACTAAACAAATTCCTTCTTTTGCCAAGGCGGGAACCTGAAACGTGATGGATTTTCCCCCGCCGGTGGGCATGAGCGCTAACGTATCCCGGCCGTGGTACACGTCGTCCACAATTTGCTCCTGCAAGGGTCTGAAGTCATTATAACCCCAGTATTGTTGAAGTATTTCACGAAATAAACTCAAATACGTACAGATAGAAGTGCACAAAGTTAATAAAAAATATTATCTTTGTGCCTTTAAATTTATAAACAGGAGAAAAAATATGTCAAATCTCGATTTAAGCAAGTATGGTATTGCCGGAGTAAAAGAGGTAATACACAATCCGTCGTATGAACAGTTATTCAAAGACGAAGTTGACGCCCTGAACGAAGGGTTTGAAAAAGGCGTATTGACCAATACCGGTGCAGTAGCCGTAAAAACAGGCGTATTTACCGGCCGGTCGCCGAAAGACCGTTATATCGTGAAAGACGCCGTATCGGAAAACACCATCTGGTGGGACGGGACTATTAACCGCCCTGTAACCGGCGCGGTGTGGGACGAGTTGAAGGGTTTGGTGCAAAATCAATTGTCGAATAAAAACCGGCTTTACGTGGTTGATACTTTTTGCGGCACGAACAAGGATACGCGCATGAAAGTGCGTTTTATCATGGAGGTGGCGTGGCAAGCGCACTTTGTGACGAACATGTTCATCCGTCCGTCGCATTACGAGTTGGCCAACTATGGAGAGCCTGATTTCGTGGTAATGAACGGCTCAAAATGTACCAATCCGAAATGGGCGGCACATGGTTTAAATTCGGAAGTTTTCGTATTATTCAATCTTACCGAAAAAATGCAGATCATTGGCGGCACATGGTATGGCGGCGAAATGAAAAAAGGCATGTTCTCTATGATGAACTATTACCTGCCGCAAAAAGGAATGGCTTCGATGCACTGCTCGGCCAATGTGGGCGAGAAAGGCGATGTGGCCGTATTCTTCGGTTTGTCGGGTACCGGAAAAACCACCCTGTCAGCCGATCCGAAACGTTACCTTATCGGTGACGACGAACACGGATGGGACGACAACGGCGTGTTTAACTACGAGGGCGGCTGCTATGCCAAAACCATTAACCTGAGCGAAGAAAACGAGCCCGATATCTGGCGCGCCATTCGCCGTGACGCTTTGCTCGAAAATGTAACAGTACGTCAAGATGGCACCATTGATTTCGCCGACGGCGCTGTGACGGAAAATACCCGCGTCTCTTATCCGATTTATTTGATCAATAAAATCGTATTGCCCTCGAAAGCCGGACACGCCAGCAAGATTATTTACCTGTCGGCCGATGCCTTTGGCGTGTTGCCTCCCGTGTCTATTCTGGACGATGCACAGGCGCAATACCACTTCCTGTGTGGCTATACGTCGAAACTGGCAGGCACCGAGCGGGGTATCACCGAGCCACTGCCTTCGTTTTCACCCGCTTTCGGTGAAGCGTTCCTGACCTTGCACCCCACAGTGTATGCTTCTACCTTATCGAAAAAAATGAAAGAACACGGCGCAAAAGCTTATTTGGTGAATACCGGTTGGAACGGCACAGGCAAACGCATTTCCATCAAAGATACCCGCGCCATTATCGACGCTATTATCGACGGCTCTATTGAAAAAGCCGAAACGGTAAAGATTCCTATCCTCAACCTCACGGCGCCGAAGAAGTTAAATAATGTGTCGGACGGCATTCTTGATCCTCGCGAAACTTATAAGGACGTAAAAGAATGGGAAGAAAAAGCCCGCAGCCTTGGCGCTAAATACGTGAAGAACTTCGAGCAATACACCGATACGCCTGCCGGCAAGGCCTTAATTCCGGCCGGCCCGCAATTGTAGTTATCGTACGCAAATAAAAAAACGAGGGTAACACCTCGTTTTTTTTTACAAAATTTGCGTGTATTACAAAAATGTAGTACATTTGTGTGTTATGAAAACAACGGCGCTTATTGAGATGGGAAAAGACGGTACATTCGGTATTTTTACGCCCGATATTAACCATACGATTATTGGGGACGGCGAAACGGTAGCAGAGGCAAAGGCCGATTTTGAAAATTCTGTAGGAGAAATGATTCTTTCCTATACAGAGAATGGGAGAGCTATTCCCGA
>JAIRMK010000108.1 GCA_031258755.1 Prevotellaceae bacterium | reverse complement strand
TTGAAAAAGAAGTATAAAGAAGACCTGTACTATTACAGCAGGAATATAGAAGTCGATTTTTTTATACCCAAAGAACGCCGAGCCGTACAGGTATCATACAGCATAGCCGATACATCTACTCGACAAAGAGAAGTAAGGGCTTTGCTGAAACTTTCGGAGACATACGCATTAGATATACTGGAAATAGTTACTTGGGATGAGGAGACTACCATCAACGAAAGTAACTTGACCATTCAAGTGATTCCCGTATGGAAGTGGCTACTGTCGTCCTCCAATTCGTGAAATTTGCAATCGTAGAAAAATAAATTTTGATGTTTTTTGTTTTTGCCGATATTTTTGCTAATTTTGTTCCGAAAAACAAATGATTTTTGCAACATTAGAGATTTTTATATTTGAACTGTTTTATTGTTAACCGAGCCGCATGTCCGCAATTGGAAAGAATAATCGTTATACCATACCCATATCTTGGATAATAGTAATAGAAGATATACTCGTATTAAATTCATTATACATTGTTCTGATTTGCCTTTTTGATTTTACATGGGATTCTTCTTTTTATCAATTACTGCAATTCTTAATGAATGTAGGATATGTTGTGGGCATTGCTATAATAAGGGTCGAAGTAAATATCCGAAAGCTACATTTTCCTAATATTTTAAAGCGGAATTTTTCTCGTTTGTCTATTCTTTTTCTCATTTTGTTACTGTCCTTGTTTGTGCAGAAAATAACAGATGAGGTTTCTCGTTTGTTCGTACTTACTTTTTTGGGCACGATTTTCGTTTTCTTGTCAATATTCCATTGGATAACGAAAAGAATATTGCTTAGACTATTAAGCGGAAACCGGTATAGCGAGAAAAGCATTATCCTGGGCGCGGGACTTTTAGGGGAAAAGGTATATGCGGAATTGACCAACCACTCATACGCGGAGGCGCAGGTGCTCGGCTTTTTTGATGATAACCCGACCCGGAATAATGGGCATCTTTTGGGCACTATTGAAGATGCGAAAGCCTATGCGTTGTCTCATGGTGTGGCAAGAATTTATTGTGCGTTGCCATTGTCGGCCAATGAGAAAATTCTCGATTTCCTGAATTTTTCGGAAGACCATGTGATCAAATATTACATAGTCCCTGCTGTAGGATATTACACCAGCACGCCCTTACTGTTAGACGCGGTGGGCAATATGCCTGTTTTCATAGTGCGGAGAAGCCCTTTGAGTTATACCTATAACGCCATGCTCAAAAGGTTGTTTGATTTGGCCTTTTCTTTTGTGTTTCTTGTTACGTTATTCCCCATTATTTACCTGTCCATAGCGATAGCCATTAAACTAAGTTCCCCGGGTCCTGTGTTTTTCGTACAGCAACGTACCGGCAAGAGAGGCGCTACATTCAAATGTTACAAATTCAGGAGCATGCAGTGTAACAAAGAAGCACATACCAAACAAGCCACCTCTAATGATAGCCGCACGACCGCTGTGGGGCGTTTCCTGCGCTGCGCCAATCTTGATGAAGTACCGCAGTTTATTAACGTATTCAAAGGTGACATGTCGATCGTGGGGCCGCGTCCGCACATGCTGTTACATACTAACCAATATTCGCAATTGGTGAACAAATATATGGTGCGCCATTTTGTGAAACCCGGCATTACCGGCTGGGCGCAAGTAAACGGTTTCCGCGGTGAGACAAAGCATGTGGAACAAATGGAAGGACGCATCAAAAGAGATATCTGGTATCTCGAAAACTGGTCGCTGTGGCTTGACATTAAGATTATGTGGAGAACCCTTGCCGTAACCATCAAAGGGGATAAAAAAGCCTATTGAGTTGCACAAAAACGATTTTTTTTGTATTTTTGAACTTTTATAGAGAATGAAAAACTTTGTAGAGGAACTGCGGTGGCGTGGAATGGTTCATGACATAATGCCCGGAACGGAAGAACTGTTGCAGAAAGAAATGGTGACGGCCTACGTGGGCATTGACCCCACAGCCGATTCGTTGCATATCGGCCACTTGGTGGGCATTATGATGTTGCGGCATTTGCAGGCGTGCGGCCACAAACCGCTGGCTGTGCTCGGCGGCGCCACAGGCATGATTGGCGATCCAAGTATGAAGTCGGCAGAACGAAGCTTGCTGGACGAGGAAACGTTGCGAAAAAATCAAGAGGGGATAAAAAAACAATTATACAAATTCCTGGATTTTACTTCAGCGGCGCCCAATGCGGCAGAACTGCTGAACAATTACGATTGGACAAAGAATTATACGTTCCTGTCGTTCGTCCGAGATATCGGAAAACACATCACCGTGAATTACATGATGAGTAAAGATTCGGTGCGGAAACGCATCAGTGGCGAGGAGCGCGAAGGAATGTCGTTCACGGAATTTACGTATCAATTATTGCAGGGATATGATTTTTTGCACTTGTATGAAACGCGGAACTGCCGGCTGCAAATGGGTGGCAGCGACCAGTGGGGCAATATTACCACCGGTACGGAATTGATACGCCGCAAAACCGGCGGCGAAGCATTTGCGCTAACGTGCCCGCTCATTACCAAAGCCGACGGCGGAAAATTCGGTAAAACCGAGCAAGGCAATGTGTGGCTTTCGCCCAACTATACATCGCCGTATGCTTTCTATCAGTTTTGGCTCAATGTCAGCGATGAGGACGCGGTGCGCTATATCAAAATTTTTACAATGCTGGGGCGTGAGGAAATTGAAAACTTGATTGCCGCGCGCGCTGAAGCGCCGCACTTGCGCGAATTGCAAAAACGGTTGGCCAAAGAGATAACTTGCATGGTACACTCCGAGTCCGATTACCTTGCGGCAGTGGAGGCTTCGCAAATACTGTTCGGCAACGCCACGCCTGATGCGCTGCGCAAGTTGGATGAAAAAACCTTCCTCGCGGTATT
>JAIRMK010000041.1 GCA_031258755.1 Prevotellaceae bacterium | reverse complement strand
TGCACCTCAACCAAAAACTGCAAACCTTGCTGCCGCAGTGCATCGGCCGGTGGAACAACGAGTATGAGCCCCGCGCCTTCGGCGAATGGTTTCAGGCGCAACGCGTGGCCACGATGCTCGTCGAATCGGGCGGCTACCCCGGGGATGAAGAACGTAACGAGGTGCGCCGTTTCCATTTCGGCATACTGATTGAAGCGCTGCACGCCATAGCGTCCGGCGCGTATGCGCAACAGCCGGTCGAGGCGTATGAACAACTTCCGCTGAACCGCGAAAACGGCATGTTCGACCGTATCGCACGCCGTACGGAAATCACCGTTGATGGCCGCACTTTTACCACCGATGTGGGACGTCGCGAAAGCGAAACGGTGACAGGCGATTTGGACGATTACGGCAGTTACGAAAATAGTGATTAATGGTTAGTGATTAGTGGTAAATTCAATAATTCATAATTCATAACTCATAATTCATAATTATGTTAAATATCATCTGGGTATGTTTCTTTTTAGTGGCCTTTGCGGTGGCTTGCGTGCAGTTTGCTTGCGGCGATACGGAAGTGTTTGGCCGTATGATCGACAGCACGTTCGACATGTCGAAATTAGCGGTGATGGACATTGCGCTGCCCCTCATCGGGGTGATGACGCTGTGGCTGGGCATCCTCCACGTCGGCGAGCGCGCGGGCGCCGTGCGGGTGTTGTCGCGCCTTGTAGGGCCGTTTTTCGGCAAGCTCTTCCCCGAAATTCCGAAAGGACACCCGGCCACGGGACAAATGTTGATGAACTTTTCGGCCAACATGCTGGGACTCGACAACGCCGCCACGCCGCTGGGATTAAAAGCCATGCACAGTTTGCAGGAGCTGAACCCGAAAAAGGACACGGCCTCGAATGCGCAAATCATGTTTCTGGTGCTCAACACCTCGTCGCTGATGATTATTCCTGTAAGCATCATGGCGCAGCGGGCGATACTCGGTGCGGCCAATCCCACCGACGTGTTTCTTCCTATTCTGTTTGCCACCTACGTGTCAACGCTCACAGGACTTATTGTGGTGGCTGTAAAACAAAAAATCAATTTATTTCATAAAACGGTGGTGGGCTGGATAGGCGGCATCACACTGCTGCTGGGCTTGCTGGTGTGGTTGTTCAGCACCCTCAACCGCGAAGAGATGAATGTGGTTTCGCGGGTGGCCGGTAGCGGTATTTTGTTGCTGCTCATTGTGGGTTTCATGGCCGGCGGGGTATATAAGCGCGTCAACGTGTTCGACGCCTTTATCGACGGAGCGAAAGAAGGATTTCAGGTGATGATAAAAATCATTCCGTACTTAGTGGCCATGCTGGTGGGCATTGGCCTATTCCGCGCGTCGGGCGCCATGGACTATCTCCTCGACGGCCTGTCGTGGGGCTTTCAGTCCCTGGGGCTGAACACCGACTTCACCGGTGCGCTGCCTGTGGCGTTCATGAAACCGCTGAGCGGAAGCGGGGCGCGGGCTATGATGGTGGAAGCCATGACGACCTACGGCCCCGACAGTTTTGTAGGCCGCCTGTCGTGCCTCTTTCAGGGCGCGGCCGACACCACCTTTTACGTTGTAGCGCTTTACTTCGGTGCGGTGGGCATCAAGCGGACGCGCTATGCCATCGGCGCCGGCCTCCTCGCCGACCTCGCCGGCGTGATTGCCGCCATCCTGCTGGCGTATTTGTTTTTTGCGTAGTAAAACTTCCTTTATTTGCCCAAAGAGCCCACGGAGATTACGTTGATGCCATCCGGGCGGGTGTAACTGATGCCGGTCCCTACTATAATGTTTAATGATTGGGGTGGTTTGGTTTTCAGTGTATTGATATTGTTTGCCAGTTTTTGCAGATTTTGCGCAGTTTCTTCTATCATCCCCGTACCGAGCTTTATTTCAAAAGCAGCCCAGTCGCCGTTGTGTTTTTCCACAATGGCATCGACTTCTAACTTGTTTGAATCTCTGTAATATATAAAACGCAACTGAAAGTTACACAAAATAGGTTTATATTTGACAGCGTATTAGTGCGTTACGAAAGTTATTTGTGTAAATATTTATTGGACTTTATATAAAAAACATTGGCGTCGTTATCGCCGGCATAAATCCGCAAGTCGTGTGTTACCTGCGATTCAAAAAGAAATCCGGTGAGTTTTAAATCGTCCAGCAAACGCTTTTTGTCGGCGCCTAATGCTGAAACGGCCAGCGAAACATCGGCCAGATGCCGTTTTTTTGATTTCCGTAACGACACGGAAGAACGAATATGCGTGTTCCACGCCGGTTGGTCTTCAATAATCATCAAGCGTTCCAAGGCGTCCAGATAATCAAGCAATGTGGGGCGTGAAATATCCTGATTGTCGTTTTCCTTTAAGTCGGCAACGAGGGTGGTGTTTTCTGCAGTTGTGGCCGTATTTCGCGCCAGCGAACGAAGAATATTTTTGACTTTGAGGGGGTCGCGTTTGATATTCGAACCCCGGCTCATATCTACTTCCACCAGCAAATCGACGTATGCCCTGTTGATAAGAACCGCTTGCTCCACAGAAGCTTCAACCAGCGCAGGCCAACCGCCTTTTATCATCCTGTCGATAATCGTCTCCAAATTGACCGGCTGATCAACGACGTCTATTCCCTGTCCGGTCAACAGGTCGTGCAGGCTCGCCTTACCGGACGAATAGCCCAACTCCTGCCATGACATCGTCCGCATATTCACGACAGTAAAACGTCCGGCGCCGGAATGTATTCTGGCATCGTCCCGCGGCGTAGCGGAACCGGTAAGGATAAATTGTCCTTTCAACTTGCGTTTATCCACTTCGTGCCGTACATAATCCCATAATTTAGGTTGCTCCTGCCACTCGTCGATTAACCGGGGCGTGTCGCCAATCAGCAACCGCTGGGGAGCGACGTTCATAATTAAAGGGACTTGTTCGTCCTGGTCAACTTGCAAGACACTTTTTGCGAATTGTGTAGCTGTTTCTGTTTTCCCGCAAGCTTTCACGCCCCTTACCAATACGGCGCCCGAAGCACTTAACTTCGTCTGCATTTCGTTATCTACTATCCTTTTTATGTATTTCATACAACGTTCTTATATAATGCGTTGCGTATTCACTTTACAAATTTTGGGCTTTTTACTTTACAAATTTAGAGCAAATCATTTTACAAAATTACTATTTTTTTTGATTAGATAAACGACACGAACAAACGGTCTTCCTTAGCATAGAATGAATTCATTTTGAGAAAAGTAAATTTGCGTCTTTCAATTTGAAAACGACCTCAAAGATAGGAAAAAATTAAATATCAGGCGCCAAATCGTTTATTCTGACCCCCGCAATATTAATTTAATATTAATTTTTAAGTGTATATTTCGATAAAATAGTTTTCAATTCATATCAGGATGATCGGCAGAAATGTGATAGATATGTTTGGCAAAATTACATTCTTTTTTCTTGTATATCTCAAACATATTATCCATGCGGGACAAAAAAGATTGATAGTTCTTATTTTCGGGGAATACCCACTGTATCTCCGATAAAGCGGCTAAGCGGGGTAACAACATATATTCGGCATGAGCCGGTGTTTTTATATATTCAGTCCAGAGATTTGCTTGCGGCCCGATGATATATTTTGCTTCCTCCTCCGTTAATTCATCTGGTACAGGTTCATAGTCGTACACCTTGCGCACGGGTATATATTCTCCTATGGAAGGCGGTTCTTTGCGGATATCTTTACCCTGATTATAATCGAAATACAGGTTATAATGTGGCGACATTATGGCTTTATGCTTATTTGTGGCGGCGGCTATGCCTCCTTCTATTCCCCGCCATGATAAGATAATCGCATCAGGGGATATTAATCCGCCTTCCAATATTTCGTCCCAACCGATAATTTCACGTCCTTTTTCTTTTAGTGTCTTTTCTACCCGCGATACCATATAGCTTTGCAACTTGGCTTCAGCCGTATGTTTGCTGTCGGCTTTCAATCCCGATTTGTGGATCATAGCCTGACATTTAGGGCAGGCTTTCCAGCGTGTTTTCGGACATTCGTCTCCACCCACATGGATATATTTTGACGGAAACAGTGCTACGATTTCGGCAAATACATTTTCCAAGAATTCATACGTCTTTTCGTTTCCGGCACACAGCACATCCTCGAACACACCCCATTTGGTGGCAACTTCATAAGGGCCTCCTGTACAGCCGAGTTCAGGATAAGCCGTTAAAGCGGCAAGCATGTGTCCCGGCATATCTATTTCGGGGATTATGGTGACGAAACGCGCTTGGGTATATTTGACGATTTCTTTGATTTCATCTTGTGTATAGTATCCCCCGTATGGTTTGCCATCGAATTTATGCGGAATATCTGTCAGCAAATTACCAATTAACGTTTCTTTACGGATGGAGGCTATTTCTGTTAATTCCGGATATTTTTTTATTTCTATACGCCATCCCTGGTCGTCTGTCAAATGCCAATGAAAATAATTGACGTTATGCAAAGCCAATAAGTCGATATATTTTTTGATAAAATCGACAGGAAATAAATGCCGTCCTACATCAAGATGCATGCCCCTGTATCCAAAGCGAGGATAATCCATAATCTCCACAGCAGGAAAAACAACCGTCTTGTTTTCTGAATGAACAGGCATGGATTTTCTTAATGTTTGCAATCCGTAAAATGTTCCGGCATCACCGGCTCCATTTATAACTATCGCGTCTTGTGTTACGGTCAGTTGGTAAGCTTCATGGTTGTCGTGTCGCCACTCACTTGCCAGTTTAATCACTTTCCCGGCAGCATCAGGTAAGACGGACAGTTGTAATCCTGTAAAATCCTTTATATAATCGGATAAGAACATGGCTGTTCTTTCCAGCACTTCGCTTTCCCGCGGATAAGTAATCACGGTTTTCCCGTCAAGCTCAAAGGGATTATTTCCTGTATATGTAATTTCCTGGGGTAACGGAATGACATGATAGTCGGCAGTAACACTAACTTTTTCACATGATGCTAATACGAAAACTGAAATTATGATCAAGAGAAGCGATCGTTTCATTTTATTTTTTTTATAATTACTAATATTCTTTTACACAACGTACGGAGCGGCCGGAGGCCCTGCCTCCTCCAAAGGCTAAATTAATAGATGTGAAATCTATACGCATCGTCGTCAAGACTGATTTCGCCGTATGATAAAAGCCCGCACTTCCGGCGTAAGTTATAGATCCCACAGCGCTACAGTGCCCGGCAGCAGGATAATAGCCAAGCGCGGGTGTTTCTTCAAAATGCCAGCCGTTTCCCCATTTATTTTCATCTTCCGGAAGGCTTAATCCGGCCCAGGGCGATCGATCATCGAGCGTTGCGGCCGGAACCCGCCATCCCTTTGGGCATGGATCAAATACTGTTTTCCTGTTTTGGTTACTGTTCCAACGATCCGAACCGAGATTGCCTGTTTTGGCATACCAGTCATTCGGGCTGTTAGAAGATGTTATAAAAATGTTGGGATACATGATTGAATTGGCCAAATTGGTTTTAACATCGGTTGTCACAGCCATGCTCTCAATGCCTGCCCGTACCAGCATGGGATCTTTTCTACCCCACTGGTAATATAAGCCGAATGTCCGGTCTCCTCCTAAATCCGGATCGCCTGTAGCGCCAAGGTTACGGTCCATAAAAGTCAATCCATTAAAATGATAAGTTGTGCCGCTTTCTTTAGACGAAGGGTTATAATCTGATATCCATAATTGCCAACTCCACCGGATGTGTTCACCAATTTTCACGGCCACAACGGCATTTCCTGTATTTCCGGATTTGGTTTTTATATGTAGTACGGCATTTTCTTTCGAACCTATGACGTCAATGTTTTCAATAACTTCATGTACACTCTCCTGCCATATAATTTCTGCCTGTATGTCCCCGCTCAAATCAGGAGAAGTTGCTGCTAACAAATCATTTGTTTGCCACATTTGATATGCTTTTTGCACGGAAATAAATATTTCATTTCCGGGTTTTACCATAAAAGTGTTAGGAAGGTCGGCAAGGTTATCGGTTGTGGTGTTTACAACGATACAATTTTCGCCGTCTTTAGTAACCTGAAATTGTTCGGGGATAATGTAATCTACTACATTATCTCCATCTTCAATAGCCAATAGATGTTTATTTTCCTCAAAAACCTGTTCCGGCAAATACACGGCGTAATATCCGTTTTCAAAAATGCATGGTTGATTACGCTTGGTTGTTGAAACGGCAAAATCGTCATCTGTCCCCAATTTAGCCGGATAAATTGTCCCGCCGCTCAAAACGCCAATCATTGTTATTTGTGCAGTGGACAGGATATCCGTGTCCGGAATAATAATTTTCACCAATGATGTTTTGTCGTGTAAAATTAAATCGGCTTTACTTTCATTTACATTTAGGGATGTTCCAGTCATTATGCCTGATGTGGAGGATATTGATATTTCATTACTCTGAGCCTGCCCGGTGTATGGATAATAAGCATATATGTCTATTGGCCGGCCATCATCAGGCATATAAATGGCATCGTCAGGGCTTGCCGGCGCCCAAGTTCCATCATCCCTGCACACCCATTTCACATTTGTTTTGTAATTATTAGAGCCTGCCACGGATTGTTTATCTTGATTTTCTCTTTTTTCGACAAATATGCCTATGGCATCACCTGTTTTAAAAGTGTGAGAGGATTTGACGGTCAAATCAACTGCCCGTTTTTCAAGATCACTATTGTCATTGTCGCTACTGCATGCATATAACAAAGCAGACAATAATACAGCGCAAATAAAGAAATTTTGTTTATGCATCTTTCTAAAGTTTTACTGTTTAAAATGCTATTGACGGGATATATTCCACACGATAGAATATTTGGGGGGTTGATATGGCTCTTAATATATTAACTTTGGCTTGACAGTCCGTAAATAAAATAAGTCGTGCCGTGCCGGAGCCGAAGAGGAGTCGGTTCTCTCCTATCTTCTGGGCATTACTTCTATTGGGAGAACTGTATTCCTTCGGCAATTCGCTATTGATGATGATATCCGCGGATTTTTGCGTTTCATTTACTTTATACATGATCGCTCTCGACCCTTCATCCTCGCTTCGAGCATTGTCTATTATCAATATTTCATTGGGCGATTGAGGATTTGCGCAGTGCATTCCATTTGCTGTTCCTTCTTCCGGGATGGCAATGGTTCCGTTTCTCCCCACACGATATTTTACTTCTCCTGTGGCAGGATCTATTTTCCAAAGCTGGCTGATTGTGTTGAATGTCATATAGTAATTCCCTTCCGAGTCGTAATTGATAGAGTTACCGTGTAGCCAATCTGTGATGTTCGACAGGATATTCGGATCATCAGCCGGATTCAGTTCATCGAAACAATCCCATAAACTTGTTACGTTACCTTCCATATCCATAATTATATAGCCATCGCCTTTGACTGTTCTTTGCTCGGTCCTTCCCTGTATATTCAAATCGAAATCCCGGTCTACATAACTTACCATGATGATATTTCCGTCGGGCAGCGGGCGACATTCATGGTGTATCTGCCTGTTAGCCAATTCCGGTATTGTTGTCAAATTTTTCGAAAGCAGCAAGTTCCCTAATAAGTCGATGACTTTCACATATTGCCCATTATACGCATAAGTCTGGCTTGTAGGCCCTGTGAGCATGTAGATGCGATTTGTTTCCGTATCGAGATTAGCTACCAAAACGCCTTCTCTTATCAATTCATACCAAACAAGATTTCCTTTGGTATCCATCAGATAGACCGAGCCCGGTTCATTCCTGTTATAGGAAAGAAGATACCCGGGAAAATCTTCTTCTATTTCATCAATGTATAAATCGTGCTTCGGGATGGCCACAGGAGCGGTAAGCGTAGTAAATGTTTTTGTTTCCGATTTTTTATTGCCGTCATATACTATACAATATGAATATTCTGTTTCCGGCTTTAAGATGATTATGGTAGCTAAAGAATTGGTGGTTCCTTCATAGCTTCGGGTTGTTCTTTTTGTGGTTTCATTTCCGGTTTCCCAGTATTCTATTTTATAATTTGTCGCTTCGACAAAGTTAACCTGTACCTCAGCCCTGAGGGCATTGGATGAAGATATGGATGCACTAAAAGATTCGATACTGTGAAGCGGCGCGTCATGGTTATCGTTGTCGCAGGATGAAACAAAAAGAAGGAGTGCCGACAAACAGCCTAATATTTTATCCTTTTTCATAATATTTTTTTTAATTTAATATACAGTATATTCTATATAATTAAATTTCGCCGTATATTTTCCGGATATATCATAGCCCGGCATCCATGCGCGGTTTGATTCTGCTGATGCGATGAACAGGAATGTTATATTGTCCGGCCCGTATGTGGTATTCAATGTTTGCATTACACTTTCATCTAATAGCCATACAAACACGTATTTATTATTAACTTTCTTCAGTTCGACTGTTAATTTGTAATCCGTATCCGGAGTTAACACGGCAACATTTTTATCCACAGCGGGTATTTCTGAATATACGCGCATTAATAATTGATTTCCTGTTGCCCCGAGGCGGCTTCTTTCATCGTCTGAGCCATACCATCCCGTAATGGATATGGTGTGGTATCCGTTACTTTCGTTTGATGTGTAGAGCGTCCCTCCTGCCATAAATTTTTCGGCGCCGGCCAATGCGGGAAAACGTATATTCCAGGTATACTTTCCAAATCCGACCGGTGTACTATATGTAATTCTCGACGTTGTACAATAACTGTCATTAGACAGGTTCAAATAGCCATCTTGTACGCCATAGTACGCCGGCCCGTCGCCACCTACACTTGTCCACACACTCCAACCTCCCGGGATATTTCCGTCATCGAAGTTCCAGGTGACGGTTTCTCCTTCGTCGGGTTCAGGTTCCGGATCCACAGGGTTTGTAGGATCATGCGGTGTAATGGGTTCCATGGAATAGAGATACGGCGTATAAACAGTGTAGTCCCACAGGCCGTAATTATCCTTGTAAGGCCAGGTATCTCCGATGAATTTCAGGTTTTCTATGCTACAAAAGATATAGAAGGGGTAATCTTCTCCGAAAGACAGTTGTTGCGCAGCGTATGAAACATCATCAATAAGCCATGTGGCGAAATACTTTCCATTTACAAGTTTCAAGTCTATCTGGAAGATATGCCATGTATTTTTTTGTATTCTTACTTTTTGTTGCACCCATGGGTGAGCCTGGCAGGTAATGTAAGCGATTACTTCATCTTCGGTCAATTGTAGTGCCGCTCTTTCTTCGCTTGTCCCCGAACCCACTTCGAAATCGAGTTCATGTTCGTCATCATGCCATAACCATGACCCGATGCTCACGCGCTCCACATCGCCCAGGTCGGAGATGTAAATTCTCCAAGTATAAAGCCCGGAGCCGTATTGTTTTACGGTTCTTACTTTTTTGCGCTGCTGACTGTTGGCTTCTGTATAAATTCTCAAAGCTTTATTGTCTTCACAGTCGGCATTATCCGCTATGGAGGTATGATCTATGTCATCATTGCCCTGATTGGCCAGCGTCCAACCGTCAAGAATTGCAAAATCCCATTTTACCGCTTTGTCTTCAAGCAGTTCACTTTTTTCCGATACGGTTACCCAACTGTTCGGATCGTTTGTAAATCGTTCATCTTTGCTGCTCTTATCACATGCCGTTATCGCTAATATGGAATAGACAGCAATTACAATGGTACTAATTATATATTTTTTCATTATGTATAGATTAAGTTATACTCTTTTTTTGGTATGAATATTTTATTCTTCTGCAAAACTGCGATTGTTCAATAAATCCGGAGCCTTACTGCTGTATACTTTCGGTATGGGGTAATAACGTCGTTTATCATATTTTTTCAGGGCGTTATTTGAAAATTTAGCATATACCGACCACTCTGCACTTAACGAACCGGGGGCTATGCCCATATTTTGTTCTTTCTTTTCTACTTTTGCTTTGATGGCATCCATGTATTCATCCAGGCGGTCTTTCCATAGTCCCATACGTATCAGGTCGATGCGCCGCACTCCTTCATTATGCAATTCGAATAACCGTTCGTCGCAAAGGACATTCCGGAAATCATCAGCGGAGGAAAAATCACTGACAAGATAATTGTGACTGTCATTCCCGAAGGCACGTCTGCGAATTTGATTTATCAAATCAACAGATTGCTGGTTAACGCCATTCAGTTCATTTAGAATTTCAGCTTTACATAACAATACGTCGGCATAGCGAAGCAGGGGCAGGTTATTCGGTGTATTGTAGTTATAAGAGCCGGCTTTTTCATAAAAATATTTGTCGGTATAGGCCTGTGCAAGTTCCACCACAACAGGACTGCCTGTTTCATTGTTAAGTGTACCTGTCTCGTTGATGTCAGCCGGAACTTTATACAATTTATCGGGATCATACACATCGGTGTATTCGCCGACCATTAACTCGGAAAAACGCTCGTCGGCCGGGTCGAATTTCCAATAAAATTCCAGTGGTATACTGAAAATATCCCATCCGTAGTTGTAGTACCAGGGTGTGAAGTATAAGGCAATGTCCGAACTGCCTGAAGGGATGTTTTCACTCGAACGTACGGCGAAGATGATTTCATTATTATATAAAGCGGCTTCGCTTGTCGGATCAAACACATCCCAGATTGTTGGCTGTAAGGCATATTGATTTGTGCCAATCACGTTATTTGCATAGTTAAGGGCGGCGTTCCAACTTAATGTGGCATCTTGTCCCTGTTCCCGGAGGTACCCGGCCTTGCGCATGTGCAGCCGCATGAGATATCCGTATGCCGCGCCAGCAGTAGGACGGCCTCCCTCCTTGTTTTCCCACGATTTAGGCAGGGCGTTAGCAGCAATAAGTAAATCCTGCTCAATCTGTTTGTCCAATTCTTCTACTGTAGCCAAAACAGGATTTGCGGCAGCGTCGTAAAATCCATTGGTAATAAGAGGTATACGATAGAAAATATTTGTCAGTTGGTAATAGGCAAATGCCCTCATAAAATGAGCTTCTGCCAGCAATGTTTGTTTTTTATTGCCCGTGAATTGACTGTCATCCATCAGGTTGATATTATCAATGGCGGAATTGGCGCAACCTGCCATTTGCCAGTTGCCATTGTATGCCCTTGCCACATCAATATTACCAGACAAATTATTGTCGTTCATAATTTCATAGTCTGACCCCGATTTAAAACAGGCATCTGTAGACATATCATTCAAATAAAATATTGCAGGATGAGTTCCTGTAAGCAGGTAACGATAGATTCCGTTTACACCTTCCTGTGCATTTTCTACCGTTACATAGGCATTATCGGCTCCATATACAGAATCCAATTCTTCATTCAGGTTACACGAAATAAATGCTCCTGTGACCAGTATCTGGAGCAAGCAATATATTAGTTTTTTAACCACTTTATTCATTGTTTTTATTTTTAAAAAGTTACTTTTGCCCCAAAATTGAAAGTACGATATGCAGGATATGAGTTTAGGTCGAGCCCTTGTGCAATGGCACTGCTTCCGTTAGTGCTGATATCCGGGTCAAATCCTTTATAACTTGTTATTGTAAACAAATTCTGAGCGCCTACAAACACCCTTATCGCCTTTACGTAATTGGCGGCTTTGCCCCATTTTTTCAATGGAAAAGTATAACCCAACTCAATATTTCTTAGTTTGAGATAATCGGAATTTTCAACAAAACGGGAATTTATATATGATCCGTATTGTATTTCAGCGTTACGCTGGTAACCTTTTCGCGGAACAGTATTCGAGGCATATCCGGAGGTAACATAGGAATTCCCTGCCTCGCCGGTCATTACCCGACCGCCCTGCGTCCATCTTTCTTCAGCTTCTTTCAAGCGGTTATTGTCTTCCAGATAAATACGTGTAAGGTTCAGCATTTTCCCGCCTAAAGAAGCATCCAGGAAAAATGAAAAATCAAAATTTTTGTATGTTAAGGTATTGCTAAGCCCCAATATTACACTTGGTGTGCCGTGTCCTAATACTTTACGGTCGTTTTCATCAATAACGCCGTTCCCGTCGAGGTCGCTGAACTTAGGGTCGCCTGCCACGGAATTGGGCTGGGCGCTATAGGTTTCTCCCTGTTGAATAATGCCGTCGAAGACATAACCATATATCGCGCTTAGCGGTTCACCTTCCTGCAGAATAATATATTCTTTCTCGTCGTATAATCCGTGAGGTCTTATATACTGAAAACGTGGTTGCCCGTTGTTAAGTTCCAACACGCGGCTACGATTGGTAGATAAGTTAAAGGTGGAGCTCCACAGAAAATTTTTGGTAGTAATGTTGATCGATTTAATAGACAGCTCGAGTCCCCTGTTATCTATTTCACCATCATTAACCATCATGGCGGTGTATTCATACCGGCGGCTGTTCGCATCGACATAATTTGGAAATCCTCCCGAAGGATGGATAGGATCCGGATTCAATAAGTCGTTGGTCCGCTTTATATAAAAATCCATACTGGCTTCAATTCTGCCGCGAAGCGCTACAAAGTCCACACCAAGGTTCCATTGGGCGGTTGTTTCCCATTTCAATTCCGGATTATAGGGATTTGACGGGTACATGCCCTTGACGGCATTATCGCCTCCGAGGTACACATCGCGTACCGAGTACTGGTATTGCGATAATCCGAACCGGATACCGTCGTTACCGCTTAATCCGAAACTTGTCCGTAATTTGATACCGGAGAATAGCGGTTTTACAAAATCCATAAATGGCTCATCGCCTATATGCCAGGCCACGGAACCGGAAGGGAAATAGCCCCAATGGTGATTGTCGCCGAACACAGATGATCCGTCGGCGCGGATAGAGGCATTTAAGATGTACTTGTTGTTAAGTACATATTCCGCCCGGCTAAAGAATGAAGTTTTCTTCATCGTAGATTCTCCGGAGCCAATCCAGTCAAGATACTCTGCCGCTCCGATATTTTTGAAAGAAAACACATCTGATGCAAATCCGTATGCTTGTATTTCGTCGCCTTCCCCTTTTTGGGAGATGTATGATATGCCACCAATTATTTTTACATCATGGCTTTCGCCAAATTTTTGGTGCCATGTTAATATGTTTTCTATTTGATGCTTTGTGGTTTCTTCATGTCCAATGAAGGCTTGGCCGCTGTATGATTGTCCAATGGTCGTGGATCGGTTATAGTATTTTTGGGTTTTCAAATGATCGTATCCATACGTGTACTGCCCACGTAAAGTTAACGTTGGCAATAAATCAATTTCAACGAAAACAGAAGCTTGCAGCGTATTGTATTTTTGAAAGAGTTGAGCGCCCTGCATTTCTTCGAATACGCCCGGGCGGCGGTCCTTTATACCAAAAACATCATAGCCTTCTTTATCCTTCCAGGGCTCAAGAGAAAAAATCCGGTATATAATATTTTTATCGGAGGAAATAGTACCCATATCAAGAAATTTCTTGTCGGAATGGGCAAAGCTCGTATTGGTCCCCGCACGTATCCTGTCTGTTATGACATAATTGACATTCGTGCGTCCGCCGAACCTCTCGTATGCGGTATTTAACAATACGCCGGGCTCCGTTATATAGTTAGCTGAGGCAAATGCTGTTAACCTGTCGCTTCCGCCAGATACGGCCAATTGATGCAGGTTTGTAGTGGCATCACGCGTTGTTTCTTTAACCCAGTCTGTCCCTTTACCTCTAAATTTGGCTTGTTCTGCAGTCCATTTACTGCTTGTTGCCGTTGGGTCTTCTTCATATAACCGGCGGCTCAATGCAATGGTCTCGCCGGCATCAAGCAAATCCCAGGGATTGTACATCATCTTCACCGACCCGCTATAGGAATACTCAATATTAAACTGACCTGATTTCCCCTTTTTCGTAGTAATTAAAATGACCCCATTCGCTCCTCTCGCCCCATATATAGCTGTTGTAGAAGCATCTTTCAACACCTCGATAGATTCTATATCGTCGGGATTAATATGTACCATGTTATCCGTTTGGAAACCGTCGACTACGTATAATGGCTCATTCTCGGCGCTTACGGAAGAAGTGCCGCGCACACGGATAGCGATGCTCCCACCGGGTTCGAGGGAGTTCTGGCGAACCTGTACGCCCGAGGTGCGGCCTTTAAGAAGCTGTGACATGTTGTTGATAACTCCGGCTTCAATATCATCGGGTTTCAGAGAAGATATGGCGCCTGCCAGGTCGCGCCGTTTGGTAATGCCATAGCCGACTACGACCACATCATCCAGAACAATTTCATCCGATTCAAGATTGACGTCTAATACGGCAGGCGTTGACGCAGTGATGTCAACCTCATAAGACCGCATGCCAATAAAAGAAAAAGTTAGGGTTTGGTTTACAGAGGCCTGAATTGTGTACCTGCCGTCAATATCAGTTGCTGTGCCTGTAGTCGTATTTTTCACAACAACCGAAACCCCAATCAACGGACTACCGGTTTTCGAGTCTCTGACTATTCCACTTATACCCTTTTGCTGTGCCTGCATAACACAACAAGTAGAAATAAGTAAGAAGAATAAAATCAATTTTTTTTTCATAACAATATAGTAGTTTTTAAGTGAGAATTTTTATCTTTACAGAAAGTTTTGACTTTACTATTACGCGAATTAAGGAAACACATAATGCTTTCGACAAATATATGCCTAATATCTAAAACAGATGTCAGATATTGTCTAAATAATTTCAGTTTATGTCTAAAAATCCTCAATTTAGTTCTATATGCAGCAAAAACATCCTCAGGGCTATTTATATATTTTTTCATATCACTTATTTTATAAATAATGCGGGTGCTTCCGATTATCATTTTAAGCGTATATCTTTAGAACAGGGGCTGTCACAACCCGGCGTGAACAGTATTATCCGTGATTATAACGGCATATTATGGATTGGCACAAGACAAGGCCTGAATAGTGTGGACAGGAACGATTTGAATACATATTTCTATAAAAGCAATGACAACACCTCTATTCCAGGGAATTATATTTATAACCTGAATGAAGATGCCCAGTCCAACTTGTGGGTAGTTACGGATGGCGGCCTGTCGCTGTATAACAGAAATAAAGACAATTTTGAAACCAAAATCACGAATCGTATTCAAGCCATAGCGAATGTGAAAGATGGTGTATTATTCGGAGGATATATGACCGTATATTATTATAGTTATAAAACCAAAAAAATAGAGACGCTACCTTTTCAAAATAATGATCCCGATAAAAATACATCATATAAAGACTATTTTATCACCCATTTAATACCGGTTAATGATACGCTTGTTTTAGCCGCAACAGAAGGGGATGGGGTGTTTACCTATAACCTGAAGTCTTATGATTTTGTTCCGCTCATTACAGGAGATACAAGTCCTTTGCAATCTATCCTGTATGACAAGGAATCGAATGATATATATCTTTCTGTATTTCAAAACGGATTATATCGCTATAGTTTGGCCGGAGAGTTAAAAAAACATTATACCACAAAAAACACTACGCTAACTAATAATATTATTTTAGATATTAAAAAACGTAACGGTAAAATATGGATGGGTACCGATGGGGGCGGAATCAACATTTTAGATGTTGAAAAAGATATTATTACTAATATAGAACATATTCCGGGAAACATCAATTCCTTACCCGTAAACTCTATAACGGTGCTGTATAGTGACCACAATGACAGTTTTTGGGCAGGAACCGTAAGAGACGGGGTTTTTCTTTTCAAGGAAACCTATATAAAAACCTATAAAGATGTTACCCTTGGCAGTAACAAAGGCTTGAGTGAAAAAGTCGTTATCAGTTTATTTGAAGATAAGAAAAAAAAGTTATGGATAGGAACCGATGGCGGAGGCATCAATAAATTTGATTTCGAAACGGAAGAGTTTACACATTATCTCAATACCTATGGCGATAAAGTGGTTTCTATTACCGATTTCTCAGCGGCAGAGCTATTGGTGTCTTTATATGGTAAAGGTGTGTTTACCTATAATGTGAACACCCAACAATATAGCCCCTTCATTATAATTGATAATGAGACAAACATAAAAGAGTGCTTTTCCGGTTTTGTCCCGATTTGTCATAAAATCAATGCTGGTAAAATATTGATCCTGGCAAAAAATGCATACCTGTATGATCCTCAAACTTGCCAATTTGAGAGGCTCACGTATGCCGAAGGCATCACAAATCTACATTCGCTACAATTGGTTTATAGTGATAATGACAAATCGTTTATGACTAAAGGGAATGCCATATATAAACTTACACATGGAGAAAATGTCATCAAGCGACTTGTTGTCCTCGATGAAAATGAATATGTAAATTCCGTATGTTACGAGAATAATAAAAACAGGTTGTGGATAGCTTCTACAGGAGGTTTAAGCGTGTATGATATCCACGCGGGCAAACTCGAAAAAGTGGCAACAAATATGTTTAACCGAATAACCTATATGTGCCTTGATGCGGATAATCGCCTATGGATAAATGCTTCAAACATGCTGTTTTCTTATGATATAAAAAATGAAAAAATAATGATCTGGGATGATTCGGATGGTTTTTCCCCGAACGAGGTACTCACTTTATATGTAAAGCCTTCCCAGTCGAACTATATCTATATGGGTGGATCTAATGGACTGGTCAAGATTGATAAAGACATCAATTATGACGATAACACCCCCATTACATTCAGTCTCCAAAATATAGAATTAAACGGCAAGATATATATGGACAGTATCTTTTCAAAATCACATAAAAAGGTGCCTCAAAATTATAGCTCTTTAAAGATACATGTTAATCTGAACGAAAAAGATTTGTTTCGCCGCATTCTTTTCAGATACAGGATAAACAACCAGCATCATAACTCGGTCGTAGAATCATACAGTAATATTCTTAGCCTGCCGTCTTTAACACCCGAAAAATACAATATTTATGTATCATGCATGACAAAAAGTGGAAGTTGGACAGAGGAAACACCCCTAATCACATTCGAGGTAATGCAACTATGGTATAAACGCACAGGGTTTATTTTTACAGCAATTTGTTTTGTTCTGGGTATATTAGCTTTAACAATGATATTGTTGACAAAAAGAAACAAACAGCGTCTTAAGTGGAAAATGGCTATGCACCAACAGGAATTAAATGAGGATAAAATACGATTCCTTACAAATGTAAGCCATGAATTGCGTACACCTTTGACGCTTATATGTGCGCCATTAAAACGATTGTTGAAGAATGAAAAAGACGAAATAACAAATCATCCCATACTTAGAAAACAAATTAAAAATGTGTATCATCAGGCCAATTACATGAAAGGCATTATTAACTGGATATTAGAATATGACCGGAACACAACCCTTTCCGACAACCTGAATATGTCCCTGATTGACATGAATGATTTAATTCTGAAGATTATTTCGGATTTTGATACGGAATTTGGAGAAAAACAAATAAACATTAAATTGGAACTTGATAATCAATTAAGGCCAACAGCGATGGATGATGCTAAAATCAGGGTAGTCATTTCGAATATTTTGATGAACACATTAAAGTTTAGTAATGCTGACACTGATGTAATCATTAGAAGCCAACAAAAAGGCGATTTTCTTCGTGTTCAGGTAGAAGATGAAGGGGTAGGCTTAAAAGGGGTAGATACAGCGATGTTGTTTACCCGGTTTTATCAAGGAAAACATGACCGTAAAGGAAGTGGAATAGGGTTAGCCTATTGTAAAGAATTAATAGAAAAACATGGAGGCCATATTGGCGCCATTGACAATGAGGGTTCCGGCGCCATTGTATATTTTGAATTGCCCTATAAGACCACCTCCGATAATATAATATTAAACAAATTTAACGATTTTAAATCATACAACAATTTCTTCTCCCAAGATGATGTGGCAGAAGAACCGGATACATCTGTGTACTCCGTACTGATTGTCGATGACAATGTGGAGTTTCAACGGTATTTAGAAAGTGAACTTCACCCGTTATTTAAGCGCGTATTCAAAGCAAAAAATGGGAAAGAAGCGTTGAATATATTAAAAAGTAACCAACCGGATATTCTAATTAGCGATGTGATGATGCCGGTAATGAATGGTTATCAATTATGCAAAGAAGTGAAAGCAAAAATCGACATTAGTCATATTCCCGTAATTTTGCTGACGGCAAAAGATGATAATGAAAGCCGGAAAATAGGATACAAACTTGGCGCCGATTTTTACTTATCAAAGCCTTTCGATATCGAATTACTCATTTCCGTTATACGAAATCAATTAAAAAGGAAAGAAATTATAAAACGAAAGTATCAGCAGGAAACAGTGCCGTTATCCCCGGAACAAGCTACAATAAGTAATGCCGATGAGCAATTTATGATAAAATTGAATAAGCTGATAAAAGAAAACTATAGCAATCCCGATTTTGATATTTCTATAATTATAGACAATTTAGCCATGAGCCGGGCTTCTTTATATAGTAAAATGAAATATATTACGGGATTGGGCATAAACGATTATATAAACAAGTGCCGTATTATGGCCGCTTGTTCATTATTAGAAAAGACTGATAAAAGTATTGCCGACATAGCATTTGAAACCGGGTTCACATCACAACGATATTTTAGTATAGTATTTAAGCAGGCTATGCAAAAAACACCCAGCAACTACCGTGCAGAAAATAGAAAATGAGGGGAAAAACCACCCCATGCGGGAACGGGTAACTTGTGATAATCTCCCGTATGACATCATAAAAACAGATTTTATTCCGGGAAAGCGTAAATCCAGCACCTATGAGTCTGTAAAGAAATACGACGCATCCAGACTATAGTGAAAACCGGATTTTAACTTATTTTGGTAATAATGCTAAAAACAATGGATACCTGTTCCGAACCGAATTGCAAAAAAAAGCGCCTGCCAATCATGCAGACGCTTCCTTGTTCTCTGTTATTCGTATTAGAACGTATAGCGCACGCTCAACGAACCGATAAGCGGTGCGAAGCCCACGCCATTCATAAAATAGAAATGCGGGTGGAGGTCAACGCTCAAAGCCAAAGGGATGTTAAACTTGTACTCGAGGCCAACCATCCCGTTGAGCGCAATGTTGAAACCGGACGAGTTGCCGGTCCATATACCTGTCGAAGCCCCCGGCCCGACGAACCAACTTAAACCCTCGGTCAGTCCCCACGACCACAGATATTCGCCGGCAAGGCCGATATAGGTGTTTCCACTATAAAACTGTACGTTGCCTATAACTTCAAAGGCATTGCTGGATGAGATAAATTGTTTGTAGGTAATCCCATTGCTAAGTCCCAGCCGAACTCCAATGGATTTTTGGTAATCCTGTGCAAATACATTTAACGATAATACGCTTAATACAATAATCAGTGTAATTTTTTTTGTCATAGTTTGTTTTAATTAATAAATAGTTCTTTCTTCTGTGTGGGCCCAGTTGGGCTTGAACCAACGACCCCCTGATTATGAGTCAGGTGCTCTAACCGGCTGAGCTATGGGCCCCATTCCGTAAATTGGGGCAGCAAAGATACGATTTTTTGTTTAATTGCAAAAAATTAATGGCAATTATTTAAACGATAAATTCACCCGCTGCGACGACTTCACCGTAAGTTCCGGCCCGCCACCCGACAAGGTTCCGGTGATGTTTTTGGACTTGAAAGAACCGTCGAAATTTTTGAACTCCGGCGTTTCAATTTTGTTGCCTTTAAGGTTGAGGGTATATGCGCCTGTCGGCACGGCCAGGTCGATGCTTCCGCTGTTGTTAAGCCGTACATATTCATTGACCGAATTCATGTCCACCTTTATCGTCCCTCCGCTGGTACGCGCTTCCAGATTGCCTGAAATGCTTTCCAGAATCATGCTGCCGCCCGAGGTGGAAGTGTGAAGCGTTCCCGTGACATCATTCGCCCGCACGCTGCCGCCGCTGGTCTTGGCCGTAATGGTGCCCGACAGGTCGTCTAATTTAATGCTGCCGCCTGAAGTGCGCAGGGTGATGGCGCCGCTGCAGTCTTCGGCCTTGATGCTTCCGCCGCTGGTATGGAAATTGAACGCCCCCGAAATTTCACGCAATTTGATACTCCCACCACTGGTGTTTGCCTGTCCGTCGATGGTGTGGGGCGTCGTAATCCGGAAGGAGATGCTTAAGCCTGTTTTCGACGACCACTTAGCGCCCTTTTTCCTTTCGGCATGTGCCGTCAACAGGCCGTTTTCGGCTTTAATATCCAATTCGTAATACTCGTCGAGCACGGACTGTATTTTTTCGGTCGACCATTTTGATGTACCGTTATTGGGCGAAACAAATACTTCGATGATGACATCCTGGGCAGCCGTGCCGTTTACTTCAATACTGCCACCCGCAGTGGCTACGTCTATCTTCGTCACCGAAGCTACAGGGAACCGTTTCGTTAAAAATGCTTCGTCGTGGCCGGAAGCGAAAGATTGGGAAAGAAAAGCCATGTTACATACGAACAGGGCGGCAAATAATTTTATCTTTTTCATCGTTTCAAATGTTTATTGTTTCATTATTAGACGTGTTATTTGGTAATTGGTTGCATTTTCAGGTGGTCAATCGCTGCAATTCTTCGGAAAAAAATTTGCGAACCTGTTGCAACGCCAGAAGTTGTTCCCTTATCGCTTCCACATCCTCTTCCGATTTTGCTTCACGCAGTTGACGAATGATTTCCACATACTTTTGTTTGGCAATATTTGATTTGTATATCAACAGGGCGCGTGGAATATCGTGGGCTAACTTGATATCTTCCGGCTCTTCCGATTTAAAGCGCTTAATCGTTAAATTGTAATGGTCGGAAAGCATATCGACAGCCAGTGCCATGATGTCCCGGTCGGGATGATTGATAAAATGTTTCAAACGGACTTCGTTGTCCGTCCATGCCAATACACTGCCATATTCATCGAGAAACCTGCGGTAATGTATGTTGTTCAATTCCATTTCCTCCTCTTGCAATTCGGAAATGATGTGTTCCGCTACGGAAACAGGCTTGCCGTTTTTAATAAATAGTTTGCGGTCGCCGAATTTCAGCAGGTAATAAATCAGCTCTTTTTCCACTGCGTCGGTGTAAACTTCGCTGACAGGAAACAGGGGCGGTGCAGTCGCCGCCGTGCCGGTTGTGTTTTCTGCCGGGGGCGTTTCCTGCGTCTCTTCCGCCGGTTTCTTCCCGCCGTTTTCCTGCCATTTTTTCCGGCGCAGTTTGGCCATTTCCAACGTCAATATTTCTTCCTCAATGTTCATCAACCGGCTACATTCCTTCACATACACCGTTCGCGTGATATTGTCGGGGATGGCGGCAATGCTGTGCACCACATCGTTAATCAGCGCCGCACGCTTGAGCGGGTCGTGCTGCGCCTCGTCGCTCAGTAGTTTTGTTTTGAAAGAAATGAAATCCTGCTCGGCGCTTTGCAGAAAATTTTCTAGTTCGGATGTGGTATGTTTGCGTGAAAAAGAATCGGGGTCGTCGCCGTCGGGGAAGAGCGCCACTTTCACGTTAAGCCCTTCTTCCAGCAACATGTCAATGCCTCGCAACGACGCTTTGATACCTGCCGGGTCGCCGTCATACAGCACCGTCACGTTAGGCGTGAACCGCTTGATGAGCCTGATTTGGTCGGTGGTGAGCGACGTGCCGCTCGAAGCTACTATATTCTCAATCCCCGCCTGATGCAAGGAAATCACATCGGTATAACCTTCTACCAAATAACATTTCTGCAACCGCACAATAGCCTGCTTGGCAAAGAAGATGCCGTAGAGGACATGGCTTTTGCTGTAAATTTCGCTTTCGGGGGAATTGAGGTACTTGGCTACCGTTTTATCCTGTTTCAAAGTGCGTGCGCCGAACGCAATGACCCGCCCGCTGATGGAATGTATGGGAAACATCACCCGTCCGAAAAAACGGTCAATCAGCGTTTCTCCTTTTTCAATCGACAGTCCGGCGCCCACTAAAAATTCCTTTTTGTATCCGTCCTTGAGCGCCTGATGGCTAAAGGCGCTACGCGAGTCGGGCGAATAGCCCAACTGGAATTTCTTTATGATGTTGTCTTTAAATTCCCGCTCGTGAAAATAACTCAGGCCGATGGTTTTCCCCTCGGGATTTTCCCACAGCGTCTTACTGAAATATTCCTGTGCATAGGCCGATACCACCATTAAACTCTCGCGCTTGTTGCCCTCCTGCACTTCTTCGGCCGTCAGCTCCCGCTCCTTAATTTCAATGCCGTACTTCTTCCCCAGATATTTCAACGCCTCCACGTAAGTAAAATGTTCGTGCTCCATCACAAAATTCACCACGTTTCCCGCTTTCCCGCAGCCGAAGCATTTATAAATGTTTTTCGTCGCCGACACGCTGAACGACGGCGTTTTTTCATCGTGAAACGGACAGCACGCAATATAATTCACGCCACGTTTTTTTAAACGCACAAAATCCTCGATTACGTCCACAATGTTGGCGGCGTCGAGAATACGGTCTATGGTGGCACGGTCAATCATGTTCCGGTTAGCAAAAAAATTACGAAAAAATATATCGGCAGGCGTTTACCACAATTGCGGCGGATAAGTGCCCTCATCGTGCAAGGCCTGTAAACGTGCCACCACGCCGGGACGGTCGTCGCGGTAAGTCACGCCAAACCACTGCGACGTGGTGGGCAATATTTTCACTGAGGCAATCCCGTTTTCGATAAGGTGATTTACTGCCAGTGGGATGAAAAACTCCGATTTCAGTTCCTGCCCCTTTTCTTTCAAAAACGTTTTAAACAAATCTTCGGAATAGGCGAAATAATCGGGTGTGAAGCCCCACATGTTCATCGACACCGGCGTGTCGTCGGGGATTGACACCATTGTGCCGTCGTCGTCGCGGTACTTCACGGCGCCGTCCTCGCGGATTACGTGCGTCCGCTCCACGACAGAGGTAAGATTATCCTGTTCGTCTTTCGTACACACGCCACGTGCCACGCTGCCGCCTTCCGACAGGGTGTTGCCCACCCGGAAGCCCACCATGCTGTATTTGTTCTTGCTGCCGTCCAGCGACTGCAAATAATTTCCCATGACCCGGAAAGCATCTACGCCATAGTAATCGTCGGCATTGATGACGGCAAACGGCTCATGAATGACCGGCGCGCCCATCATGACGGCATGGTTGGTGCCCCAGGGCTTTTCACGTTCGGGATTGTACGTATAACCCGGCGGAATACAGTCAAGTTCCTGCAACACCACGTCGAACGGCACTTTCCCACGGTAGCGGGGGATAAAATCACGGCGGAAATCGGCTTCCATCGCCCGGCGTACCACGAACACCACCTTCCCGAACCCTGCACGCAGGGCGTCGAAGATAGAATAATCCATGATGACCTCGCCGTGAGGCCCCAGTCCGTCGAGTTGCTTCAACCCGCCGTAGCGACTGCCCATCCCGGCAGCCAAGACAAAAAGAGTAGGTTTCAT
>JAIRMK010000185.1 GCA_031258755.1 Prevotellaceae bacterium | reverse complement strand
ATCCTCAACGATAACCTGATTCGCGAAGGGCGCGAGCCGGTAGCCGTAGAAAAAGGCTGCAAGGGCGGCAGTCCGGTAGCGTTCGACCACGACTGCCGCGAAGGGATTTGCGGCATGTGCTCGCTCTACATCAACGGTCGCGCACACGGCCCCGACGACGATGTAACCACCTGCCAGCTACACATGCGGAAGTTTAAAGACGGCGACACCATCACTGTAGAACCCTGGCGCAGCAAGGGGTTTCCCGTAGTGAAAGACCTGGTAGTCAACCGTAGCGCCTTCGACAAAATATTGCAGGCCGGCGGTTTCATTTCGGTGAATACCGGCGGCGTGCCCGACGGCAACACTATCCCTATTGCGAAACAAAAAGCCGACGAAAGCATGGACGCCGCCGCCTGCGTGGGTTGCGGCGCCTGCGTGGCCACCTGCAAAAACGGTTCGGCCATGTTGTTTGTGGCGGCGCGGGTAAGTTCGCTGGCGCTGCTCCCGCAGGGAAGGATAGAAGCCGCACGCCGTGCCAAATCCATGGTGGCGAAAATGGACGAACTGGGCTTCGGCGGATGCACCAACACCCAGGCCTGCGAAATGGAGTGCCCGAAAGACATATCCATCACGCACATCGCCCGCCTGAACCGCGAATTTTTGTGCGCCAAACTGCAAGACTAAAAATTTACCGTCATGAACACAGTAGTCCTTATTACGGGCGCGTCGTCGGGCATCGGAAAAGCCTGTGCCGGATACCTTGCCGGAAAAGGGTTTACAGTTTACGGCACCTCGCGCAAAGAAACAGTCGGTATTCAACAGACACCCGCTTTCCGGATGTTGAAAATGGACGTTACCGACAGTTCGTCGGTGAAAAAAGCCATCGACCACATCATTGCCGAACAGGGACGCCTCGACGTGGTAATCAACAACGCCGGCATGGGCATAGGCGGCGCACTCGAACTGGCTACGCCGGAAGAAATAAAGCTGCAAATGGATACGAACTTCATGGGTATGGCGAACGTGTGCAGCGCCGCCCTTCCGTATTTGCGACAAGCCGGCGGCGGAAAAATAATCAACCTCAGTTCACTGGGCGGTGTAATGGGTATTCCGTTTCAGGGGTTTTACTCCGCTTCCAAATTCGCCATCGAGGGATACAGCGAAACACTTAGCCTCGAAGTGCATCCTTTCCGCATCAAAGTGGTGCTGGTGGAACCCGGCGACTTTAACACCGGCTTCACTTCAAACCGCGTTGTCTCCGAAAAAACCAGCAATAGCGAGGTTTACGGCGCACAGTTTTCTAAAACCATGAAGGTGATAGAAAAAGAAGAAACAGGCGGGGGTAATCCCCTAAAAATTGCAAGGCTAATGCATCGCATTATCCGCTCAAAACATCCTAAGTTCCGTTATAAAACAGGCAATTTCATACAAACAAATTTTGCAGGAGCCAAGAAATTCATCCCGGCGCGCACGTATCAGTATCTATTGCGCTTTTTCTACAATATAAAATAACCTGTTCATATCGCTGTTTAAAAATGTTCATATTTTATAAAAAATATTTTTGCATATTTAAAAACTAAACGACTTAAAAATTATTTTCAAAAAATAAAAAAAATAAGCCATAATTTTTAGTTCATTTGTACCCGAAATATCCACAAGTAAACAAATGTTAATAACCCGTTTTTTATCAACAAAAAATTTCTAAACCCCAATAAATACAAGGTCACCCGTTATTCATAAAAATATTTATAAACTTTATTAACCGGTTAATATTATCATCATTTTTTATTTAAATATATTTTTTTATTATTATTAAAACCGCTCCGCATGTTGAAAACCGAATGGGCTGAAAAAATTAAAAAGTTAAAACAGGAAAAGCACGCTGTTTTACTGGCGCATTATTATCAGCGACCGGAAGTACAGGACGTCGCCGATTTTTTGGGCGACAGCCTGCAGCTTTCGCAGGCGGCGGCGCAGACCGATGCCGATATTATTGTTTTTGCAGGCGTTCATTTCATGGCGGAAACGGCAAAAATCCTCTCACCGGCGAAAAAAGTGCTGATACCCGACCGCAATGCGGGATGTTCGCTGGCCGCATCGTGCAATGCCGGTGATTTCAAAAAATTTATTGATGAACATCCGGGACATACGGTGATTTCCTACGTGAATACCAGTGCAGAGGTCAAGGCATTGACTGATATTTGTTGTACGTCGAGCAATGCGTTGAAAATAGTGCAAAGTTTGCCTGAAGACGAAAAAATTATTTTCGGCCCTGACAAAAATTTGGGTAATTATATTAAAAGTATAACAGGGCGGGAAAATATGCTCGTGTGGAATGGCGTTTGTCACGTGCACGAGGCTTTTTCGGCGGAAAAGATAGTGGCGCTGAAAGAACAGCATCCCGAGGCGAAAATACTGGCGCATCCCGAATGTAAGAAACAAGTGTTGTTGCTTGCCGATTATATAGGTTCTACAGCTGCTTTGCTGGCTTTTTCGGCAAAGGACGAAACTAAAAAGTACATTGTGGTCACTGAGCCGGGGATAATTCACCAGATGCAGAAAAAAAGCCCGGACAAGGAGTTTCTTCCGGTGCCGCCGGGTAATGCGCACAGCAGTAGCATAGAAGACGACTGCGGCGCTTGCAACGATTGCGAATTTATGAAAATTATCGATTTAGAAAAGATATACCTATCTTTGCTGCACGAACGGTATGAGATAACCATCCCGGAAGAGGTGAGGAAGAAGGCGGAGAAGGCGATTTTAAACATGTTAAACCTGTAAAACGATATTGTGTCTGAATTTGACCCGCATATTGAACGCGAACAGAGCGACGGCGATTTTGAACAGCAAATCCGTCCCCGTGAATTTGAGGATTTCTCGGGACAGGAAAAAATCATCGACAACCTGAAGGTATTTGTAAAGGCGGCGCTGTTGCGTGGCGAATCGCTCGACCATGTGTTGCTGCACGGCCCGCCCGGCTTGGGAAAAACCACGCTGGCGCACATTATTGCCAATGAGTTGGGCGTAGGCATGAAAATCACTTCCGGCCCGGTGCTCGACAAACCCGGCGACCTGGCGGGTTTGTTGACCAATCTTGAAAAGGGAGACGTGCTGTTTATCGACGAGATTCACCGGCTGTCGCCCATTGTGGAGGAGTACCTCTACTCGGCGATGGAAGATTACAGCATTGATATTTTGCTTGACAAAGGCCCCAGCGCCCGCTCCGTACAGATTTCGCTGAACCCTTTTACGCTGGTGGGCGCCACCACACGTAGCGGACTGCTTACCTCGCCGCTGCGTGCGCGGTTTGGTATCCAGTGTCACCTTGAATATTACGACGCCGGTGTGCTTTTCCGCATTTTGAAACGCAGCGCCACGATTTTGGAAGTCGACATAGAAGAAAACGCGGCGCGTGAAATAGCCCTGCGCAGTCGCGGCACGCCGCGTATCGCCAATGCGCTGTTACGGCGCGTGCGCGATTTTGCGCAAGTGAAAGGCTCGGGCGTGATCGACCTCGACATCACACGCTATGCGCTGGAGGCGCTAAATATCGACAAGCACGGGCTCGACCAGATGGACAACAAGATACTTTCCACCATTATCCATAAGTTCAGGGGCGGCCCGGTAGGGCTCACCACCATTGCCACCGCCGTGAGCGAAGACCCGGGAACCATCGAAGAGGTGTATGAGCCGTTTCTCATTAAGGA
>JAIRMK010000075.1 GCA_031258755.1 Prevotellaceae bacterium | reverse complement strand
ATAATCAGCAGCAAGGTGGCTTGCGATTGCTCTGCCAGACTTGCCATATAAGCCGTATCATACAATTCGGGACACGTGTCATCACAGAACAGGGTCAGGTTAAATATGGGAATATCATAATCGTCAAAGAGCGGCGATTTTTCCAATGCTTCTTTTGCGCCCTCGGCAAGCAGGTTCACCATCACACTGTCGGTGGCGTATGTTACCCTGCCATCCGCCTCTTCATGGGCCACGTGCAACGCATTGAATATGGCAAATGTGTTATCGGCATATTGCACCGGGTCTTTTGCCGGACTCAGCGTCTCTATTTGCACCAACCGCACGGCAGTGCCGCATGAGGTCATGAAAACCGCAAGAAAAAGAAACCATATATAAGGTACTCGTTTCATCACATATTCATACCGCCGCACACGGTAATTACTTGTCCGGATACATACGACGACAAGCCCGACGCAAGGAATAGCGCCACGTTGGCCACATCTTCGGGCGTTCCTCCGCGACGCAAGGGAATGGTTTCCATCCATTTTTCCCGCACTTCATCCGACAGCTGGTGCGTCATATCGGTAATAATAAAGCCCGGCGCAATGGCATTGGCGCGAATACCGCGCGAGCCCATTTCCTTGGCGGTTGATTTCGTTAATCCTATCAACCCGGCTTTGGACGCAGAATAGTTGGCTTGCGCCGCATTTCCCGACACGCCCACCACCGAACTCATGTTCACGATGCTTCCCGAGCGCTGACGCATCATAATGGGAATAACCGCATGCGTGAAGTTAAAGGCCGATTTCAGGTTGATATTAATCACGATGTCCCATTGTTCTTCGCTCATGCGCATCATCAAGCCGTCGCGCGTAATCCCGGCATTGTTAACCAGTATGTCAATCCGGCCGAAATCCTTCAGAATTTCTTCCACCACCTTATGGGTATCGTCAAACTTGGCGGCATTGGATGCATAGGCTTTCGCCTTCACGCCCAGTGCGGCAATTTCCTTTTCGGTTTGCTGCGCATTTTCGTCGTAGGCCAAATCGGTAAAAGCGATATTACAGCCCTCCTGTGCGAAGCGCAGCGCCACCGCTTTCCCGATACCGCGGGCAGCGCCCGTCACAATAGCTACCTTTCCTTCTAATAGTTTCTCCATGAGTATGCTTTTAATTAAATGAACGAACAAAAATACGATATTTCTACGTTTTTTGCAAATTTACCCAACAGGGTTGTTTAATTGTTGAGTTGTTTAATTGTTTATAATTCATAATTCATCACTCATAACGCTTACAATTTAACAGAATTTAACAACTTGGAGGCCAGCGCACAATGTGCATTGGCCTCCAAGTTCAGGCCAGGGCGGGGATTTAACTCCGATTACCGCTTCTATTTCACAAAAACGGAAAACGCCCAAGCATCGTTTGTGCCGTCGGTAAGCGCCGTAGCCGCGCCGTTTTTCCATATTTTGGCTACATACCAGTTGTGCTCGTTCACTTCATATCCTGCTACATACACATCGCTGCCCGATACAAAAACGGAATTGGCGTATGCATCTTTTGTGCCGTCGGTAAGCGCGGTAGCTGCGCCGTTTTTCCAGACTTTGGCTACATAGTAGTAGGACGCGTTCACTTCATATCCTGCTACATACACATCGCTGCCCGATACAAAAACGGAATTGGCGTATGCATCATTTGCGTCATCGGTAAGCGCCGTAGCCGCGCCGTTTTTCCATATTTTGGCTACATACCAGTTGTTCGCGTTCCGCTCGTATCCTGCTACATACACATCGCTGCCCGATACAAAAACGGAATTGGCATAGGCAAGGTTTGCGCCATCGGTAAGCGCCGTAGCCACGCCGTTTTTCCATACTTTGGCTACATAGCTGCCGTTCGCGTTCTCTTCTATTCCTGCTGCATACACATCGTCGCCCGACACATAAACGGAAAGCACCGCAGCCATTTTTGCGCCGTCGGTAAGCGCCGTAGCCACGCCGTTTTTCCATACTTTGGCTACAAGATTGTTCGCGTTGAGCTCGTATCCTGCTACATATACATCGTCGCCCGATACAAAAACAGAATAGGCGACCGCCTCATTTGCGCCATCGGTAAGCGCCGTAGCCGCGCCGTTTTTCCATATTTTGGCTACAACTATGCGGTTCGCGCCCTGTTCTCCTCCCGCTGCATACACATCGCTGCCCGATACAAAAACGGAATAGGCCTCCGCATTGTTTGCGCCACTGGTAAGCGCCGTAGCCACGCCGTTTTTCCATACTTTGGCTACCGCTATGCCGTTCTCGTTCTCTTCTCTTCCTGCCACATACACAGCGGGCGGTTGCACGGTTACCTCGCAGGCGGCGGTTTTGCCGTTGGCGGCGGCGGCGATAATGGTAGTCGAGCCTACAGTAAGGGCGGTGACCACTCCATCCGCTACACTTGCCACCGCCGGCGCGCTGCTTGTCCATGTGAGGGTTTTGTCGGCGGCATCGTCGGGGGTTATCGTTGCCGTAAGTGTGGCCGTTTCGCGCAGCGTGAGTGTAAGCGTTGGCGGGTCAACAGTTACGCCTGTAACTTCCACAGGCGCGGGGTCATCCTTGCTGCACGAGGCAGCCATTGCGGCAAATGCTGCCACCAGCAGCATATTGGCCATGAATTTTAATTGTTTTGTCATTTTCATTGTTTGTGATTATTATTTTAATTATCAATTATCATTTTTTATCTGAATTCTCCTGTTTTTCCTGCGATTTTCTTCGTTTGTATTCGGCGCTATCGGTTCGGTTTTGCCTTTGCTTGCGGTTGTTATTCTGTTTGCAGCAATACCTTTTGCGACAAAGTATTCTTTTACGGCATCGGCTCGGCGCAGTCCTAATTTCATATTAACGGCGTTGTTGCCCATATCGCAAGCGTGTCCTTCTATCTGTATATTCATGTTGGGATAGCGAACCAGTATTTCGGCTTTTTTGTCGAGCTCGGTTTTCATCAAATCCGTAAATATTACACTGTTTATCGCAAATCCTCCAACAGGTTCGACGAGGATAGCCATGTCGGCGTCGTACTGTCGCTGTTGTTCGAGTTTACGCGCTTCTTCGGCTTTGCGGCGTTCTTCGAGTTTACGTGCCTCTTCGGCTCTGCGGCGTTCTTCCGCCTCTCGCAGTTCGGCTTTGCGCCTTGCATCTTCCTCTGCCAGTCGCTGGCGTTCAGCTTCGGCCTGTGCATCAAAGGCAGGTTGTGTTTCAACAGGCTCAACTGTTTTTACTTTTGGCTTTGAACGATGAATCACAAAAGCGATTTTTATACCTGCTGCCAGCGGCGTTACCTTGTCAACAATTCGTTTGTTGTCGATAGACGCTGTCAGGACGCTGTTCACCGTGCTGGGCATCTTGGGAGGAATATATTCGTCGTTAACAAATTCAAGAGGAGTATAGGGAATTAATTTTTGGCGCTGTGGCTGGGTTTTATTACTGTTATTGAAACCATAGTCGAAGTATATTCCCGTGTAGAGTTTTCCCCATTTTATACCGGCTTCGACAGATGCGAAAAATGCTGTTTTTAACTTTAAGTCGCCTTTACCGTCAAATCCATCGAGTGTGCCGAAGCCACTTTCGGGGTCGTCGTCATACCAGTCGTCGGATGGGTAATAACCCCTCAATTGAAATTCGTTAAGCTTGTTTTTGTTTGTAGCTTTGACAGGAATACCGATTTTTGCGCCTGCCGCCGCATAAAATTTACCGCTTTCAAAGCGCAGCATCAGTGGAACAGTGAGTAAGGCTGCCTGCTGCTTTTCGCTGTAACCGGTTGTTATGGCTATACATTGAAAGTCATCAAACGCTGTCAAATTCACTTCACGGAGGCTCGGCAATTCGTATTTGGCATTGAACAGCGCGACGCCCAAACCTGTACTTATTCCCCATTTTGGGTTAAAAAACAAGGTATAATCCAGTCCGAGCGTTCCGCCGAAGCCTGTTTTGTTTTCACCTTCGACAGGTTCGTATTTGAGCGTTGATAAACCGCCGCCTGCGTTTATCGAAAACTGATGGCTCGATTGCGCGCCTGCCGATATTGCGACAAGAATGGCTGCAACAGATACGATTAATTTGTTTAAGTTCGTCATATAAAATGCTATTGGATTGTCTTACAAAAGTATTTTTAACGAGACAAAACGCCAAATAAAACACCAACTATTTTGTCAAAATTTGCAAATTTTGACAAAATAAATGCTGACAAATTAATTGTTATTATGAATTTGTTACAGTTTGTCTGTTTTTGCGGAAGACAGCCGGCGTCAAGCCTGTTTTGATTTTGAAAGAGTTGTAAAAAGATTGTCTGCTTGCAAATCCCGACATTTCGGCGATTTGCTCAAACGAATAGTTGTCGTAATCGAAATTATTGAGCGCTTTGATTGCAAATTTTATCCTGTAATCGTTTATGAATGTGCTAAAATTGCATTTACATACCGTATTGATGGCTTCGGAAACATAATTGCGATGCGGGATGTTCAAATAATCGGCAAGTTTGGGCAATGATAAGTTGACGTCGGTATAAATGCTTTCGTCTTCAAACAGTTTATAAATACTGTTCACTATTTCCTTTTCACGCGTATGGTCTGATTTTTCAGATGTGGAATATGTCCCGGAAACAGGTTCGCTTACGATATTATTTTTAATGCCCGCCCATTCGATGTTTTTGGCAACAAGTTGGCGGTATGCAACCTGTTTTTTGCGGTAAAAGAAAATAAGGATGCCCAATGCCAGCAAACTCAAAAGAGAAATAAGCGTTATAAAAAAAATACGCGATTGCTGCACTGCTATCTGTTCATCTTTTAAGTTTTTTTCGATTTCAAAAAGTTCCTGTTCGGCGCGCAGAATGATAAGGGCGTTGTTTTTTTCAGCCTGCTGTCGTGCAACAAGGCGTGCCGAATCGCCGTAAAGCGCTGTCAGCGATGCATTGCCAATGGCTTCGTAATAGTTGCATTGAAGGTTGTATAACTTTTCGCGGAGCGTCATATCATTCGGTCTTGCAGTAGCTATCAATACCTGCGCAGAATCAATCAATACGGAGGCTTTAGCATATTGTTTTTTGAAAATAAAGCATTTTGCAAGCGTTATGAGTATGTCAGCGGCATGTGCATAAGACCGCTTTAACGCTTCAGGACGCCACCTTTCGAGCAATGGAACAGCCTTATCGTATTCGCCTCTCTTAACCATATTGGCGGCAATACCGCTTACGGCAGAAACATCGTATGCCGCGCGAAACCTGACTTTCTCGCGGCTGTCATACATCGAACGAAAATAATAATCGGACGAATCAATTTGATTGCGAGAAGCATAATACTGGGCAAATCTTTCTTTTATCAGAAGACTGTGACGGTCGGCAAACAAAATGCCATTAAGCGATTCGACTTTTTTCATACAGAAAAAAGCGCGGTCATAATCTTTGAAACGATAATATGCATCACCGATAAATGAATAAATAATGCGCAGCATCGGACATTCTTCAATAGTCAATGCCTCTGCTTTCTGCAATACTGTCCGGGCAAAACTGAACGCCTTGCTATAGTTTTCGTACGTTTTATACATCTGGAATATTTCGAACAGGAGTACACATTCCGTGTTGCGGTCGCCACGCTTTACTGCTCGCTCAACCAGTTTGTTCATTTTTTCTATTTTTGCATCAAAATTTTCGCTCAAAATATCCAAGGGATACAGTTCAATGGCGATTTCCATAAAGTCGGCTTCATTTTGCAAAAAGTCGCTACGGTAGCGGCGGGCTGCTTCGCACATTTTACTGTATTCTTCGCGGCGCTTTTCCATAGACATATAATCCATAACCTGATAATAATAATGCTGCAATAAATCCTCTACTTCGTGTGTTCGCCCTTCGGTAGCTATTTTGTGAAAAAGGCTGTCGGAATTATAATACCATACTTCATCGTAAGTATCGGCATAAACGCTGTCGCATCCCGGTGTGCGGGGATAATAAAGAGCGTTCATCGACCACGGATACTGCCGGATTGTAAAACTGTCGCTGTCTTGCGCCGCTGCTGTAAAAGCCAATAAAAAAACAATAAAGAATGCCCCTGTTCTCATCGATTTATAATTTAAGCAACGAAATCCGGTCAACTATAGAATAGGCAGGTTTATTCATATACATAAAAAAATAACCCGCCTGCAATTCTATGGGATGGAGACGGGTACTGTTGGTGCAAAGATACAATCTTTTTTGAATTTTGCAAAAACTTTGTCGAAAGGTTCTTAGAATATTTTCCGTGCCTGACGGCACGGCAGGGTAAACGGTGTATTCCTGTCTCTATCGGCGTTTCCGGAACCTGTCAGGTTAGGCCGGGGATTTAATAGTTCAGCCGAGGTTTAGCCTCGGCTGAACGGGGGGTATAGCCTCATTGGACACCTCGGACAAAATATTTTACACCCCCGATTATTTATTTAAAATATCATTTAAAATATTGCCTAAATTCATTGCGTCAATATCGTTTTTAGAATTTACCACTATTTTCCCATTCTGTATAACATTGCTGTAATATGAAATAGTTTTCTGAATAGCTGTCTTGTCGTTGATTAAATTTTCTTTATTTGTGTAGAAATCTTTTAATTGTTTGTTTAAACCAGATATATCTTCTTCTAAACTTTTTTTCCGTATATCATAGGCTTCCAATTCTGTCTTTTTAATGAGGGTTGTATGAAGATACTCGTTACTCACACTTAATAGATCGTCTGGTTTATCCACTTCTTTAAAAACACTACCACCCTCAAAAATAAGGTTATGGTTTTCATTTATACTAGCATCAGGCGAAAGTTTGGCATATATTTCAGTTTTAAATATTTTCAGTTCTTCGTCCGTCATATTAAATTTTTCTTTAAGAGTTGGTTCGTATTGTTCTCTTAAATACCATATTTTACTACCATCCATCATCACAATCATACTTTCATAATCAAGTAATGCTTTTTCCTTTGCAAAATCAAATAATTGTTTTTGGCGTAAAACAATATTTTTATCCATAAGTTCCATATTTTCGTCAAAGTTTGCCAACTTTTCCTCTGCTTTCGGTAATAAATCGTTTGCAAGTTGTATGCCTTTTTCTTTGTATTCAGGAAAAATAAAATAGGATGTATTTGGGTCTTGTTTTGGAGGTAAATCTTCTTCTATTGACTGTGCTTCAACTTCACCTTGTTTCCATTTAAAAAATGCTTCTGCCTGCGCATTACGATAAGCTTCATCAGCAAAAAGATCAACGCCCCAAAAATAATAATTTGACACATCTTCTGCAAGTTTATCAGGTACGCCGCGCATCTTTAATTCTATCAAAGTATTTTGTTTGAAATTGGCATCGGCAATAAGTTTTGGATTATCAAGAATGAGATACTGCATATCGTGTATAAAGCAAGCAATGTTAGCTGTTTGCGGAACTCGTCCATCACGTTCAACCCAGTTTCTTTCATCCGGATTTGAAACAACTCCGGAACCGCAATAATATAAGTCGGGGTTATACTTTGTTATGTCAATGCCTGCAGTATCAAAGCCATCGGTTTTAACCAATTCTGCAATTAAGGCAAATTCAAGTTCTTTCATTTTCTCCTTTTTGTCGTTAAATGTGTTTATTTGCATTACTTCCCTTATTTTAACGGGTCGATGTACTACAATTTTTTCCGGTTGTGACTGAGGGTTATCATCTTTATTACGTTGCTTGTTCGCATTGTCCGCTATTAGGCCTTCCAGCGGGTTGGAAAGTCCACGATCTTGATTATTAACCGCAGATATAGCATCGTTTATCTTAAGGTCAACAGTAGCATGTGCATAAGCATCGGCTTTCCTCAAATTTTCGTCTTTTTGTTGTTGTTGTTTTGCATTATCTTGTCTTCTTCTTTCTGCTTGTCTTGCGCTGTTGGCATTTATTCTGCTGCGATCTACACCGCCTTGATATGTTCCCACTTTATTATTATTAGCGGGTCGCTTCGAATTTCCCATCCCTTGTGTCGGAGCATTTGTGTCTACTGTTTGCGACTGCGGTTGTCGAGATTGTGATGCAGGTCGGTGTGTTTCAGCGGGAGTATTCACTATAACTGCTGTTTTTGTTGACGTTCCTACCATGTACCCCGAAGTTCTATTATTGGTCGTTCTGCTTTTGTTATCTAGGCATTCACGATATTCTTTAATTGCCTCATTTACTTTATCGTGAATACTTAATAGCTCTTTGCTACTAACATTTTCCCAATTAATCCCAGATATTTTTTGTTCATATTTAATATAACAAGGATCAGAATAATTTACAGGAACAGAATTGATATTATCTTTAATATCTTTTTCTGTCTGGCTGAAAGACAAAAGCCATGCAACAATTAGCAATGTTGTTAATATTATTTTTTTCATGTTCTTGCTGACGCTATTTTATTTCGTTAACCGTTCTTTTTTGCTCTTTTACTAGTTCGTCATCTTTCCAGATGCCCGTAACGGTTTCGTTGCCGGTGGTTATTTTGCCTTTTCCGTCCTTCAGCCACGTCCCATCTTTTTCATACCACCTTCCTTCGTAGCGATCGCCGTTTGCATATTCGTATATGCCTGTACGGGTATTTATTTTCTTTACTACTGTCTCTTGACCGGTAAAGGTATCTCCATTAAGATAAGTTACTTTTCCTTTGGATTTATTGCCACTGGACTCTCCTTCAAAAATATTTCCATCCGTATCGGTTATTTTTCCGGTAAATTTTGTTTCGTATTTTGTCCAAATGCCTTCATGCGTGCTTCCATTAGTGTATTTTAGAATGCCTTTATCTCTAAACCCATTTTTAAATGTACCTTCAAACACATCGCCATCCTTCCATTTGAAATATCCGTTGCCGTGTTTCATGTCATTCTTATATTCGCCGACATATTCATTTCCATCTTTTTTATAATATCCCTTACCATGCATCTTGTTATTTTTCCATTCACCGTCATATTCGCTTCCATTAGCCCATTTATAATATCCCGTGCCGTGCATCTTATTGTTTTTCCATTCCCCATCATATTCATCTCCATCGTCCCATTTATAATATCCTTTGCCGTTTCTTGCGTTTTTCACGTACTCGCCAATATATTCGCCATTAGGCATTCTGCTAAATCCGAGACCTTCTTTTCCTGATTTAATGCCGGTAAAATCTCTATAATATTTTTCGTTTATGCGTAGCATGCCTTGTGTGCAATATTCAAAATTTTCTTTTATTTCATTTGTTAAAGGGTCGTTTTCAGGGTCTTCAGATATGGAAGCATACGATCCAAGAACTTTGTTTTTCAGTTTTTCGTAGGCTTGTATATTAAAATCTTTAACATTTTTAGAGTTAAGATTTAACTGTTCAATTTCTGCATCAGTCGGTTGTTTACTGCCAAACGTACAGATTTTGTTTTTGTTCAATTTGCTGTTTCCAATGACAGAGTCGGCAGGATTAATCTTTATCCATTTCTTATACAGTGGATATGCATTGGCGGCAAATGTTACATTATATTCGGGATACAGTTTATACATCATAAACTTTTTTTGAAAATGCGCTTCGCTGTTTTGCCCATCAGAACGGTTAAGATACTGGCTTTCGTGAACTGTTATATCAATACAGCCTGCAAATATGCGGTCTATCAGCATATCAAAAGTTGTGGTATATGTTTTTGATACCGACCATTCAATCAAAGCGGTAAGCGCCAAGTCCACCAATATTTCTGTGGCTGCACCGCCAAGCATGCTTCCCAGATCAAGTTTGTTGGGATTTATTAATTGTTGGTATTTGAAACCTTTTATGAGTTCACGCCCGAACGAGCCTACAAATTCTATACCCATCTGCGCGGCAAAAGGGTTTCCTTTTTTGTATCTTTCGCTGCCAAAATACAGATTAGCATAGTTGGAGCGCACTTTCGTGTTGTAACCACGAGCGGCATCTTCGGATTTTATCGCTGCATACAACGAACAGAAAGGCAATATCGTTGCCTGATATTTCCCATTTTCAGAAATTTTAGTAACTGTAAAAGCCAGATACGGTATTTTATCTGCCGAAACGGAATAATCAGAAACCCAGATGCCGCAAACATCGTCAAAAAAACTTGTATTTAGCCTTATTATTTCGTTTTTGAAAGCAATAATGCTGTCCAATTCTGCTGCAGTTTCCTTGTCGTCGGGATAATTTTCAACGTATCTTTGCAAATCATCTATTACGTTTTGCATCCTATCCAGTTCTACCTCATTGCCATGAACTTGAGCCAACACCAATTTTGCCTCTATATTCAGAGGGTCGCCTGTTGCAGTATGTTTTATAACTGTATCAAGCAGATTACATACATTGCTGTAATTATAATTGACATTTGAAATTTCGGTTTTTGCCTCTTCCCAAAATTTGCTTGCCGTTTGTTGCGCATGCAATATTCCGCTGCTTGCACAAATTAAAATAATCAAAATTCTTTTCATGGCTTTTTGTTGTTTAATTGTTTAACTGTTTAGTTGTTTAATTCATACATCTTACATCTCATCTTACTTCATGCTTATAATCATCTTCTATCGCCCGATAGAAACGTCTTCTATCACCCGATAGAAGC
>JAIRMK010000060.1 GCA_031258755.1 Prevotellaceae bacterium | reverse complement strand
AATAAAATTAAAATAAATTTTGATTTTATTAAAACTATTCTTATCTTTGTGCCATTAAAACGAAATATTATGTTACCATGTTATTGCCCCGGTTGCACGTGTCAACTGAATGTGAAAAGCCTTAAATGTACCTGTTGTGGAACAGAAGTGACAGGGAACTATACGCTTCCCGCGTTATTGCGGTTATCGGCCGAAGAGCAGGAGTTTGTCCTCTCTTTTGTAAAACAAAGCGGTAGTTTGAAAGAAATGGCCAACCAGTTAAAGTTAAGCTATCCTACGGTGCGCAACCGCTTAAATGATGTCATCGAAAAAATAAAAGCGTATGAAAAATAAATGGGAGTTACTTTATAATCCTTTTACAAAAATAGCGGGTTGGAAAGCCTTTGCTATCGGTGCCATTGTGGTGTGCGCCACCGTATTGTTGGGCTATTATCACCATGCGTATTTCACCGGCCTGCAAATGAAAATGGTATCTTGCCACCTGTCGTTGTGGCAGTGTTTTTTAACGCAGGTCACGGGATTGTTGAGCATCATTGTGCTGATGTACGTCGTTTCGTTGTTTTTTGTGAGAGGCGTGCGGCTGCTGGATATCGCCGGGACGGTGCTGTTGTCCCGGGTTCCCTATTTATTCGTCGCGTTGCTCGTGTTTTGTTTCGACCCCATGCTGCAATCCATTCATGAAAAATTGCAAGGAAATCTTTCTGTAGAAGCATTCATCGAACCAATCGGCACATTCGGTTATTTCCTGTTGCTGCTCTTTGCCATGCTCATGTTGCTGCTGCTTGTTTGGTACATCGCTTTACTCTATCATGCGTTCAGGGTTTCTACAGGAATTAAAGGACGTAAAACAGGAATACTGTTAACCGGCATCATCATACTGACGGAAATTATTGCCTTTGTCCTGCTGATACCATGGTTCAAGATAACAAATAACATTTAAAAATTGTGGCAAAATGAAAAAAGTACTTCTATTCCTTATTTTTGTAGCGTTTAGTGTCGGTTCCGGCTTTGCACAAGGCTTTCAAGGCTCGTGGAACGGCACGTTGAATGTGGGTGGCACGAAATTACGCTTGGTTTTTCATATCGAAGAAAAAGGCGGCGCCTACACCGCCACCATGGACAGTCCCGACCAGGGCGTTAAAGGAATACCTGTAACCACAGTGGAAGTAAATGATAATGTCATCAGCCTGAAAATAGACAATATCGCAATGGCGTATGCAGGGACGCTGACGGAAAACACCCTCACCGGCACATTTACACAGCGAGGCTTCAGCACGCCCTTACACATGGAACGAGGTGCAGCGGAAGAAACTAAACGCCCGCAAGACCCGCAACCGCCTTACCCTTACCATGCCGAAGACGTCAGTTTTGAGAACAAAGACGCCGGGATTACCTTAGCCGCTACGCTTACGTTTCCCAAGGAAGGGACGGATTTTCCGGCAGTGGTACTGATTTCGGGCAGCGGCTCGCAGAACAGGAACGAAGAAATACCGCAATTAAACCATCGTCCGTTTCTTGTATTGTCGGATTACCTGACGCGCAACGGCATTGCCGTGTTGCGTTATGACGACCGGGGCGTGGCCAAATCGGGCGGAAGCTACAATACCGCCACGTTAGACGATTTCGCGTCGGATGCCCTGTCTGCCGTAGCGTATCTGAAAACGCGGGCGGAAGTAAATCCCGGAAAAGTAGGACTGATTGGCCACAGCGAAGGCGGCACCATTGCTTTTCTGCTGGCAGGCGCCCATCCGGAAATAGCGTATGTGGTGTCTATGGCAGGTATGGCGGTTAATGGCGACACGCTGTTGCGGGCGCAACGCTACCTGCTGGCGCATGCACAAGACGTGCCGGACGAAGCGATTGCCCTCAATGAGCAATTGATTGAGAAAACGACTGCGATGATTGGTCGCTATCCGGCGGCGTACGTGGCGGCTCATACAGATTTTCTGACGGAACAGCTTTGGATGACGGAAAAACCATTGATAGCACAACTGCGGGCGGCATCCCCCGATACATTAAGCGATGAGGCGTTGCGAAAAAAAATTAAAACCGGACTTCTGCAACTCAGCTCACCCGAACTGCGTTCACTCCTGCAATGCGACCCTTCGGAAGCCTTAACGAAAATTCAATGCCCGGTGTTTGCCCTGAATGGGGAAAAGGACTTGCAGGTGCCGGCCGATATGAATTTAAACCACATCAAGGCGCGGGTGAAAAGTGCACTGAAAATTAAAAAATATCCCGGATTGAACCATTTATTCCAACATGCCGGAACAGGCACGATTGAAGAATACAGTACCATCGAAGAAACTATTTCTCCCGAAGTGCTGGACGATATTGCCGTATGGATTTTGGAACTTGGCCTAATGCAAAATGGAGGCTGAATTTCAGCATATTTGATGTGCCGCTATCAAATTTGATAGTAAAAAATGATTGTCAAATTTGACATAATAAATAAAATTACTACCTTTGTAATGTATTAGTAATAATACAGTACTCCCCTTAGTTGGGAAAGACTAAGGCCGACCCCTCAAAAGCAGAGGGGTTTTTATCTGAACTTATGGAACAAAAGAAACAAAAAGTAATTGTCTATATAGATGGGTTTAATTTCT
>JAIRMK010000057.1 GCA_031258755.1 Prevotellaceae bacterium | reverse complement strand
TCCTTTGGGGTGATTTTTAAACATAATTACTTTTTTTAAGGGTTAGATTTAACAAAGATAGTGAAATAAATCGAACTTCTTTATATCTTTGCAAAAGATTTAAGATAAATTTGCATGTTCACAAATTTGCTTTACGGATTATTGCTATGTTTTTTATATCCGCTGGCGTGGTTGCCGAGACGTGTGCTCTTTGTCTTCTCTGATGTGGTGTATTTCTTTTTTTGTTATGTGTTGAGTTACCGGAAATCTGTAGTCTATACCAATCTGGCTCGCTCGTTCCCCGAAAAAAGTTACAGCGAAATAAAAAATATGGCGAGGCAATATTATCATTATTTCGCCGATTTGTTCTTTGAAAATATAAAAACACTGGGCGTCTCCGCCAAAAAAGCGAACGCATATATTACGTTCGAGAATGTTGACCTCATCACCGGTTACACGCAGCAGGGACAAAGCACCGTGTGGGTGCTGGGACACTTCGGCAACTGGGAATACCTCAACTTCGCCGGCCTGTACTTCAACCTGAAAATAGCCTACAAGCCGCAGCACGGCGTAGGCGATAAACTGATGAAGCGCATACGGACACACTACCTCAAAAGTATCATTATCCCCATGCAGCACATTTCGCGCTACATGCTGACGCACCGGAACGAGCACCTGTCGTATGTGTTCATTGCCGACCAGTCGCCGTCGTCATCTTCAAAAGCATGGACAACTTTCCTGCACCAGGACAGTTTGTTTTTTGAAGGCGCGGAGAAGTTGGCCACACGCCTCAACCTGCCCGTGTTTTATGTCGATATGCAGCGCACGGCGCGGGGAAGGTACAAGGTTGTCTTTACCGAAATTTGTGATGACCCGAAAAGTTTGCCCGAGTTTGAAATCACCCGCCGCTTCGCCGCGTTGCTCGAACAAAGCATTAACCGCAACCCGACGTACTGGTTGTGGTCGCACAAGCGCTGGAAACATAAGTTGGAAAAATTAAATAATTAAAAAGTAATCAGTATGAAAAAAACATCATTTATTGTTAATGTGGTCTTGGCCATTGCGGTTGTCGTATTATATGTACTTTATTTTTGCGGTTCCGGCGGAAAAGGTTATGCGCCAACCGCGGCAAGCGGCAGCGACAGCAGCAGCGTAGTAGCCGCCGAAGGCAGTATCGTGTACATTCAAATCGATTCGCTGGTAAACAAATATGACATGTTCCACGAACTGCGGCTCGAATTTGAACAAAAAGCCAAAGCGGCCGACGACGACCTCACCAAGCGCGGACGCTCGTTCGAACGCGAAGCCAAAGACTTTCAGGAAAAAGTGCAGAAGGGGCTAATCACCCGCTCGCAGGCTGAGGAGTTGCAAATGAAGCTGCAGCAAAAGCAACAGGACTTGCAGCAATATGCCGAAAAGCTGCGTGTGGAAATGTCCGAAGAAGAAGCCGTGATGCTCCGCCGTATTTATGACGCCGTATTGACGTACTTGACCGAATACAACAAAAGCCACAACTATTCGCTCATCCTTAGCACCAGCGGCTCTACCAACGCGGTGATGCAGGGGCATCCTTCATTGAATATCACGCAGGACGTGCTGAAGGGATTGAACGGCTCGTATGTGAAACCCAAGAAATAGGAAGCCCGCGTTATTTTGTGCTGATAATCGAGAAGAACTTGAAATCACAAGTTCCTATGCCTGTTAAATGCCGGTTCAATAACGTGCCGGAAGCATCGTAAACAAGCAATTCGCTGTTGCTCGTAAAATTATTTGCTTCGGCCGTGTAAACATTGCCGGTAGCGGGGCTCACGCCAATACTGTAGAAATAAGTTCCTGTGGCAAACTCTTTGTGCGTTTTTGTCGCAATATCCAGTTCATATACCTTTGACTCTTGGGAGGTATAGTCGGTTTCATACGTATAAATTTTGTCGGCCTCCACATTGATGGCGATTTGCCCCATCCAGTCCACCGGCATGGCGATTTCTTCGCCGGAACTGGTGGACAGGTTCACTTTCAACAAACCGCCGCCGGGATAAGAAGCCCAAAGCTGGTCGCGCTTATCTACTACCAGATGTTTTGCTCCTCCCGTAAATGTGGGTGCAATAATGGTATCTTCCATGGTTTTGGATGATTTATTAATCACCACAATTCCCTCGCCGGTGGCGACGTATAATTTGCTGCTTGTTGAAATAATCCCCTCGGCGTCGCTGCCGCACGGAATTTGGTCAACCACTGCTCCTGTGCGGCGGCTTACGCGAAGTACATACGAATTGGGAAAGGTATATCCACCTGCATCTTGTCCCCAATTGGTGATATACAAATAATCGTCGTCCATCGCCATATAACGCGGGGTGGACACGTCATCTTTGAAAAGATTCGTTCCAATTACCTGTTTCGTGACGGCGTGGAACACTTCCACCTTGTCGGGGGTATTGCATATCACAAACACATTTCCATTAGATGTGGAAATGGCTACCGATTGAATAATGGCGCCCAGACTATAGCCATTGGGAAACACATTATTCTCTATCTCGCGTTCGTTTTCATGATAGTAGGCCAGGGAGCCGTTACCATCGGACAAATTTCCCTGATTTACCACCAACATCACATTGTCGTAGGTATATTCTACCGGGTCTGACTGGAGGTTGCAGGCGCTCATGTAAAATGCGCCGGCAAGCAATAGAAAGAAAAATTGTTTTGTGTGTTTCATATTAATCTATTTAAAGTTTTTTTAATTAAGATGCAAAACAAATCTAAAATGCTGCATCTTGTTTTGCAAAAATTTATTTTAAAAATTCAACCGGAGCGTAACCATATAATTTCTTCCGGGCATGGCATAATTCTTCATATTTTGATAGTCGGCGTCGAATAAATTGTTCACCTGACCCATCAAAGATAGGAATAATTTTTCAAATTCAAAAGTATGTCCCCCGGAGAAATCGACTACTACATACGGCTCGAGGACGTCGAAAATATCGGTACTGTGACGCTGGCCTACATAGTGCGCCACAGCCTGCAAAAAGGTTTTTTCGTATGTCGATTTCACCACCATATTGGCAATGTGTTTCGGTTGAAAAGCCGCCTGTTGCCCCACGCCCGTGTCGCCGGGGCGCGTGCCCTCGCGCATGATGGCCGGCGTGTAGGCATAACTGCCCGAAAGGTCTATCGCCAATTTGCGCCATTGCCGTTGCGCCTGCGCCATGACTTCCAACCCGTAGCAATCTACCACGCCTATATTCTGCGGACGCCAGATGACGCCATGCTGCACACTGTTGACGGGCCTCGACGGCAGCCAGCGAATCCAGTCGGCAATGCGGTTGTAATAAGCGCTGGCGCTTGCTTTCAAAAACCAGGCCGGCCGGATATACACATAATCGAGTCCCGCTTCGCCTTCCGTGCCCACTTCGGGTTGCAGGCTTACAGGCGTTGCATTCCAATAGCGGTCGTTTAGCGACGGGACTTTAATGTTGCGCGAAAAAGCGCCGCGCAATTTCAATTCCTGCGCCGCCGTGCGCCACACAATATACGACATACCCAACGATGGCGTCAGCGGCGCCTGTACATCCGTGACCATAGTTTGCCGCAACCCGCCGCTCACCATCCAGCGTGGCGCCGGATTCCACAACGCCTGTACAAAGGCCTCGTTGCGCCACTCGTTCCGGGCTTCGGTGTAAGCATACACATCGGGCTTGATGTATTCGCTGTGCACGCCCGCTTTTACCGTCCATTTTCCGAAAATATGCTCCCCCTCGGCCATCATCACCAGTTTGTCGGCGGCAATAATATCTTCGTGAAAACGCTCCTCATCGCGGGCATAGCCGGCTTGCACGTTCCATTTCGTGGCGCCGCCTTCTCCGCTGTAATTTAACAGCGCACGAAGGTTGCTGTCGTAAATATCATCATAGTGCGCAGGGGAGTCGTTCATCGCAATCATGGGTTGTATCTCGCGGTAAAAATCCATGTACCAAAAACGCGCCGACAATAAATGTTTGTCCCCGGCACGGTAATATATTTCCTGCAGGACGCCCCAGTTGCGGTAGGCCGCATTCTTCAACGTATCCCGGCGGTGGCTGGGGGTGTTGGTGTTTTCAAATTCATAATTGTTCGCGGCCTGTGTATATAGCAAACTCGAGCGGCTTTCCCAGCGCTTGCCCGACCAGCGCAATACCCCGCCTGTAAAGGTGTAGCCATAACTTCCTATGGTTTGCCGCACGTCGGCATGCAGGCCGCCGTTGAATTTGGGCAAGGTTTTCAGCTCAATGCTTCCGCCCAGTGCGCCGCTGCCATACAGCACGCTTTCACCGCCGGTGTGTACTTTCACTTCGTCGAAGAAGAACAGCGGCAGGTGGCTGAAATCACTTTCTCCCATCGTGGGCACATTCAAGTTAAATCCGTTCCACTTCAACACGGCGTGTGAAGCGGCCGTTCCCCGTAAGGAAATAGACGAGTGCATGCCCTTTCCTTTTTCTTTGAAATGGATGGCGGTTTGGGTTTGTAAATAATCCGACAGGTTGAAGTGTTGCACCGGCGCCAACGCTGCACTTTTAAAATACAGGGCCTGCGTGCCCACGCTATATTTCTCGGCAAGCAGCGCCGGCGGCGCATAGCTGAATATCACCACCTCATTCAGCACGTGTGCGCTGGTGTCGTGTTCCGGCACTGCGGCGACCGCCTTGCCCGCGCAAGGGTAATAAGCCAGGATTAAAACCGGATATAAAAGTAAAAGTCTTTGTCGCATCGTACTTTTTGCCCGAAAG
>JAIRMK010000156.1 GCA_031258755.1 Prevotellaceae bacterium | reverse complement strand
GTCAGATGAGCATGGTTTTAGATAAAGACACGAGAGACGAAATCGGTTTTATTGCGTTTATAATTCCCGAATTCGCATACGCCTACAAGATGCCGGTTCAGGATGCCTACCGCTATTTGAAGAAATATGGCGGGCTCGATTATCTGTATAAGCACTGGTGGACATTGCATACCGAAGACCCTTACTGGTCGCTAAAATCGCTGTATGCCGTATGCTATAAAAACGGAGGTTTGAAATGAAGGTATACCACGGCAGTTATATGGCAATAGACAATATAGATTTTTCATATTGTCACAAAAAAAGAGATTTCGGGAAAGGTTTTTATGTGACCAAAATTCTAACCCAGGCTGAATATTGGGCAACCAGAAAAGGCGAGGACAACGATACCGACGGCATTGTTACCGAATTTGATTTTGACGAATATTTTTTCAAAGAGGAAGATTTTAAAGTATTACGTTTTGATGGTTACAATGGGAATTGGCTTGATTTTATTGTTTTAAATCGCACAAACAGAAACGACAAACAGGCACACGACTACGACATTATAGAAGGCCCCGTGGCCGACGACGATATAGCCACCAGAGTTTACGACTATATTAACGGAAAAGTTTCACAAGACAAATTCCTGTCGGAATTAACGCACAGGCATCCTTCGCACCAAATTTGTTTTTGCACACTGAAATCCTTACAGGCAATAAAAAAAGTGGTAAAATACGATTTTGAATACAACCTGAAAAATATTACAAAACAAATTATCCTGACACTTGTTGCCGACGGATGTTTTGAAAAAGATAAAGCCGCCGACACATTGTATAACTCAAAAACGTTTGCCCGACTTGCCGATAAAACCACCAGGTTTTACGAAAAAGATTGGACAGAAATCTATAAATTATTGTCAGACGAAATAAATCAATAGCCTATGGACGTCAGAATAGAAGCCTCCTGGAAAACCGTGTTGCAACCGGAGTTCGACAAACCCTACTTCGCTGCATTAACTACAACAGTACGCAACGAAATCACGGCGGGGAAAACCGTGTATCCGCCGGCAAAATATATTTTCAACGCCTTTGAGAAGACGCCGTTCGACAGGGTGAAAGCCGTTATTCTGGGACAAGACCCCTATCATGGCAAGGGACAGGCGCACGGGCTGTGCTTCTCGGTGCAGCGCGGGGTAACGCCGCCGCCGTCGCTGGTCAACATCTTTAAGGAAATAGAAACCGACCTCGGCATTGCGCCGCCCAACCACGGATGCCTTGAGGCGTGGGCTGAGCAAGGGGTGTTTATGCTGAACGCCGCCCTCACCGTGCGGGCGGGCGAGCCCATGTCGCACAGCAAAATCGGCTGGGAGACCTTTACCGACGCCGTAATCCGCACCCTGTCGGAACAAAAAACAGGCCTCGTGTTCCTGCTGTGGGGCAACTTCGCACGCAACAAGAGAACGCTGATTGACGGCCAAAAACACTACATTCTGGAAGCCGCGCACCCCTCTCCCCTGTCGGGCGGAAAGTTTTTCGGCTGCCGGCACTTCTCTCAAACCAACGACTTGCTCACGAAACAAGGACTAACCCCTATAAACTGGCAATTATGACCGTATTTTTCCCGGGCTCCTTCGACCCCTTCACCATAGGACACTACGACGTGGTGTGCCGCGCTCTCCAATTGTTCGACCGGGTGGTTATCGGTATCGGCACAAACCCGTTCAAGAAAAATCTTTTCACAAAAGACGAACGCCTGCGCTTCATCCGGGAGGCCACGAAAGACCTGCGCAACGTGGAGGTGGTGGCGTACCACGGCCTCACGGCCGACTACTGCAAGGCCAACCGGATTACCTGCATCGTGCGCGGCATACGTTCCGCCTTCGATTACGAACACGAAAACATCACCGCGCAGGCCAACCGATGCCTGCATCACCATATCGACACGGTATTCCTGCCGGCGCGCGCCGAGCACGCCTTCGTGTGCTCGAGCGTGGTACGCGACGTGCTGACACACGGCGGCGACGTTTCGGCCTTCCTGCCCAAGGGCGTTTCACTAAAGAAATAAGGCGATGATTGCACGTATAGCCTGCCTGTTTTTCTTTCATTGCGCGTCGCTTGCGGCCTTTGCGCAAAGCATCGGCATACAGGGCGTGGCGCCCGATTACGCAGGAACAACCCTCCGCTTTTGCACCTACAGCGATTATATCACCCACACGGAAGAGCATGTCGTGCAGTGTACCGTCGACAGCGCCGGCAAGTTCTCGGGCGGCGGCACGCTGTCCCACGAGGGCATGGTGTTTGCACGCGCCGGCATCTACTTCATTTATTTCTATGCCGTGCCAAACGGCAGCTACACGCTGCATTTACCGCCATACGAAGCGAAAAGCCTTGCCGACTCGCTAAATCCGTTCTACGAAGAACTGCCGATACATGCCGGCGTGCACACCACAGCGGAGGGCGACATCAACCGGCTGATGCTCGAGGGCGACTGCAAGCCGGCAGACAATGCCGAGTATGAAGCCTACTGCCGCTATCGGGAGGGCTTGGAGAAATACCGGTCGGTAAGGCAGAAGGTACGGTATTTGTCGGTGAATTATTTCCGCGACCAACCGGTATTGTACTACAACGAAGCTTACATGGATTTGTTTAATCAAATTTATGGTCGTTATTTTGAATTCGCCCACCGGCAGGATGCGCGGCTGGCGACGATTATCAACCAACGGAAAGGATTGGCAGCACTGAAAACTTTTCTTTTGCACGATAGTACGTTTCGCGACAACGCCGTACTTGAATTGGTTATACTCAAAAACCTGTATGATAATTTTTACGCCAGGTTTTTCGAACACGAAAGTTTATTGTTGTTGGCCAAGGAGATTGAGTCTACCACGCCCTATTACGAACATGAAAATATTGCCAGGAACATTATTCGTCTGGTTACGTTGCTGATGCCGGGCTATGCGCCGCCTCCTTTTGCTTTGTACGACACCGAAGGAAACCTGCGCCACCTCGACGATTTCAAGGGAAAAGCGCTGTATCTCATCTTTTGCAAGGTGCTCAGCTACAGCGCCATTAATGCGCTTGAAAAGCTATTCACGCTCCACAATGTGTATCGCGATGTGGTGGATATAGCGGTGATTAGTGTAGATGACGACTCCGCACAACTTAAAACATTCCGCGACGAAGAGCGCTACCGTTGGCATTTCCTGCACTACAGCCACCATCCCGACATACTCAAGCAATACGACATTAAAGCTTTGCCTACTTATTTCCTGCTCGATAAAGAAGGGAAATTGCTGTTGTCGCCTGCGCCGTCGCCGTTCAGCGACATTGAGAATGTGTTCATGAAATTACATGCTGAAGCAAATCGGCAATAGAGGAAAACATTTTTGGAAAATAGTCCGGCAAGCGCGGTATGGCTACCCATTGCGCTTGTTTGATGCCTTCGGCTTCCTGTAATACCAACGGCGCATGGCCGCTGCATTGCATCGAAAACCAATGCGTTTTTTTCAAAAATAGGGTTTCCTTATCCTTATAAATGTGGTAGGAATATCCCAGCAGGTTATACAGCATTAAGTCGCCAATCCCGCACTCTTCCTCCACTTCGCGCAAGGCGGTTTCGGCCATTGTTTCGCCGGTCTCGCGCTTTCCCTTGGGCAAATCCCAGTGCTCATGACGGAAAATCAAGAGCAGTTCGCCGGAAGTGTTACGTACCAGCCCGCCGCTGGCTTCTATCAACGTAAACAGCGAACACACCTCGTTCATCGCCTCTTCCGGATTTTCCGTAAAAAGCCACAGTTCAATCATATCACGGTTTTCCTGAAATTGC
>JAIRMK010000085.1 GCA_031258755.1 Prevotellaceae bacterium | reverse complement strand
TTCCGGATGGAGGCCACGATAAACGGAACCCCGCTTTCGCGGGAACAGGCGGAGGAATTGTCGCTATCGCTCTTGCAGGCCGCGCGGGTGCGCTTCAGCAAGCCCGAATACATTGCCTGCCCCGGCTGCGGCCGCACGCTGTTTGACCTGCAAAGCACGCTGGCGGCGGTGCGTGCCGCCACGTCGCACCTCAGGGGCTTGAAGATTGCGGTGATGGGCTGCCTGGTCAACGGCCCCGGCGAAATGGCCGACGCCGACTACGGCTACGTGGGCGCCGGCCCCGGCAAAGTGACCCTCTACAAAGCCAAAGAGCCCGTCAGAAAAGCCGTTCCACAGGAATATGCCGTGGACGAATTGCTCGCCCTGATAAAGGCGGAAGGCGACTGGACAGACCCCATTATTCAATAAATTACTATTAAATTAACTATTAAAAAAAATATGGTATGAAAAATGTTTTATTTATTGTAAACATATTGATGTTTGTTTACACGTCCTATGGACAAAAAGTTGTTGATTTGTATGGAGAAGGCGATATTCCTGATGCGGTCGCGGCATCGGCTGAGGTTAAAGAGAAAGCGCCAAATCTCACGGTCTTTCTTTCTGAAAATCCCACGGGCGAAGCGGTGGTGATTTGTCCGGGAGGCGGCTACGGCGGTTTAGCCATAAATCACGAAGGCTACGACGTGGCTAAACGTTTTAATGAAAACGGCATATCAGCCTTCGTCCTGAAATACCGGCTTCCAAACAGCCAAATTTCAACAAAACCGCATTTGTCGCCCATTCAGGATTTACAGAAAGCGATTGACATGGTGCGAAGCAGGGCCGCGGAATGGAACATCGACCCGGACAAGGTGGGCGTCATAGGTTTTTCGGCGGGAGGCCATTTGGCTTCGACCGGTGGAACCCATTTCGACAGGCAGTATATACAATCGGAATCGGGCAACCTGCGCCCCGATTTTATGATACTCATATACCCTGTGATAACTTCGGACGCCACATTTACGCACAGCGGGTCGATGAGAAATCTCCTTGGCGAAAACCCTTCGGCAGAACTCCTCAAAGAATTTTCGAACGAAAAACAGATAACGAAAGCAACCCCTCCGGCTTTTTTGGTACATTCTACGGATGACAAAGCTGTGCCTGTAAAAAACAGTATTGTTTTTGCCGAAGAACTTGTGAAAAACAATGTTCTGTTTGAAATGCATATTTTCCCCAAAGGAGGACACGGATATGGAATGAATAACCCGACAACAAAAACGGAATGGTTTGACCTTTGTGTGAACTGGATTAAATTCAGATAGGGTCATGTGTTAAAATCACTGACGCTCTCCATATCCAACCGTATCCCATCGGGATGAATCGTTCGGTAGATTTTTTTTGTATATTTGTGTCGTAATTACATCATAATGAAAACAACGAATGAATATATCCGCCTGCTACACGACTATAAGTGCACACATGCCGCTGCATACGGCATTGAGCGCATGGGTATTTTCGGCTCGGTAGCGCGAGGGGAACAAAAAGAGAACAGCGATATTGATATATATTACGAAGGGCCTGCGATGAGTCTGTCGGGTAATGTACGCCTGTTAGAAGACCTCGAAAGACTTCTTGGCGCCCATGTGGATATTATCCGCAAACATAAATACCTGAAATCTGAATTTGTTAACCGATTAGAAAAAGACCTTATTTATGTATGACAGGGCATTGATAGTAGGAATGCTCATGTTGGACGGCGTATGTATGAATCTTTTTGCAGTGGGTGAGGCGGTAAAAAACATTGATAAACACACCCACAAAACGTTACTTGTAAATTATCCGTCTATACAGTGGCAAGATATTATGCGTTTGCGGGATGTTATAGCACATCATTATTTTGAAGTGGATGCCGAAAAAGTTCTTGCCATTCTTTGCGACGATGTCCCCCCGCTACTTGCAGTCATCAAACAAATGAAAGAAGATTTATCAAAGCCGCGATGAACAAAAACATTTCGGCTTTTTTGTTGCGCCGCCCATCCGTGTATGCATGTAGGCTCCGCAAGCGTAGGCTTGCGGAGCCCGGTAGAAACCGGCTAAGCTTGCCTGACGCATCGAACGAGGAATTCTAAAACGCCACGCCCATGGCTTCACAAATACGTTTCGGGATTTCCGTATTGTCGAATTTCCCGCCAAAAAGTTCGCTTCCCGCGCCAATGGCATACACCGGAACGGGTATTCCCGTGTGGCCGTACGTCGCCCAGCCCAGTCCAATCTTTTTATTCTGTTCGGCAATGCGCTGTCTCCGCTCTTCCCTTATGGCATTTTTGTCCAGGTAGGTTTTTGTGTTCACTTCATTGGGCTTTGTTTTTTCGTCAATCAGCCGGAGCCCGTCCACGCCATTTTCAATCGTTAGCGCCAGGCCGCCTGTCTCGTGGTCGGCCGTGACCACAATTAGCGTTTCGTCGGGATGCCGGTTATAAAAATCAATAGCGCATTGTACCGCATCGGCGAAATCAACAGTCTCGTAGATGCTCGTGGCGCTTTCGTTAGAATGACAGGCCCAGTCTATTTTTCCGCCTTCAATCATGGCGAAAAAGCCTTTTTCGTTGTCGAGAAACTTGATGGCGGCCGCTGTGATTTGTGGCAGGGTAAGGTCTTCGTCGGTGCGCTCAATGGCGTAGGGGAGTTCGGAACCTTTATTTTCAGGCTGAAGCAAAACCACTTTTTCCTTTACGCCGGCCACCGCTTTGTGGTCGCGTACAATGGTGTATCCTGCATCGGTTATAATTTGCC